>JAZSIL010000238.1:0-8202 GCA_045533785.1 Bacilli bacterium | reverse complement strand
TAATATTATTAAAATAAGTAGGTAATTCAGGATATATTTCTAAAACATTAGTTTCATAATTTAATAACCCCTTATTAATTAATTTAACTATTCCAAAAGCAATAAATTGTTTAGTCACAGATGCTAGTCTAAAATTACTATTAAATGTAATATTAGCACTATTTTCATCACTTAAATTACCTACACATTTTTCAAAAGACTCACCATTTTGATAATAAAATAAGGCATAACCTTGTAAAGGATGAAAACTTACCTTTTCATATAAATAATCAATAAATTTCATATAAACTATTCCGTCCTATTCTTCTAATAAATCTTCAAATAAAACCTTATACTCCATTAAAGATTTATAAACTTTTCCATTATAACTAGAAAGTGGTTTTGCGTGTAGCATTGAATTAAGTATAGATTCTTCAGTTGCATCAACTACAGCTTTAAAAAACATATTTAAATATGAGTCACTATATCTAACAATAGATTCTTCCATATAGTCGTTATAATGTGAGATTTTATTGCTTGTGGAAAAGGCAACTATAATATCACCACTACCATTACCACCATAACTTCCAGTTCTAGCAACGCCAAGTTCAGCACGTTTAGCAAGACGTTTTAATTGACGACTATCAAGCGGTGCATCTGTTGCAACAACTATGATAATACTCCCTTTATCTTCTTCTTGCTCCAAGTTGTAGTCTTTTATTAAATCGCCCATTTTTCGACCATTAAAAATAAGTTCACTACCATTTGATGCACCATAATTAGAATTTACTAGCACTCCAAGAGAGTATTTTTTATCTTTAATCTGTATAATACGAGAACTTGAACCAATTCCACCTTTAAAACCATTACATCTCATTCCCGTACCAGCACCAATAGTACCTTCAACAAAATCAGTTTTAGAATCATTAATAGCTTTTTCAACTTCAATATCTCCTAAGACTCTGTTTTGTGTAAAATTAATTGATCCATCATTACACTCTAATACTAAAGGATTAACAGTAGATGTTGTTATCCCTATTTCAGGATTATCTTTTATCATATAACTCACAAGTCCATTTGCAACTTTCCCAACACTAAGAGCATTTGTTAAAATAATTGGCGTTTCTATACAACCAAGCTCATCAATTTGAACAAGACCGATTGATTTTCCAAAGCCATTAAAAACATAACTTCCTGCTACTACTTTTTCCTTAAACATATTGCCTGCATGAGGTAGTATTGCAGTAATACCAGTTTTATTATTATCTTCAATAATTGTATAGTGTCCTACTAAAACACCAGGAACATCACAAATATTATTTTTTTCTCCTACAGAAAAATTTCCTATTTTAACTAATCTTTTCATAAACACCTCAAATAAATTTTTTACCAAATAAAAGGTATCAATCGATATTTTACTTTTTTCTTATATTCTGTATACCCTTTTAACTCTTTTTCTAAAAACTTTTCTTCATAAATAATTCTAAAAATAATCAATACCGGATATAATAAAAAAATTATTAAAGAAAATAATGACCCTAATATAATAGGCATTGACAAAAACATTAATAAAGTTGCCGAATACATTGGATGTCTTACTATACCATATAGTCCACTATCAATAACTCTTTGATTATTTTCAACTTTTATTGTTCTTGATAAATATGTGTTTTCTCTTAATACTTCAGCCCACATAAGATATGAAAGTAAAAATACACCACAAGTAATATAACATACAATATTTGGAACATTAGACCATTTAAATCGATAATCTAATCCTGCAATTATAAACCCTAAAATAAACATTAACCCACTAAATTTAATCACCAAATTTTGTTCTTTTTGCTTTTCCTTAGCATCTAATCTCGACTTTAATAATGAAGGATTTTTAAACATCATAATTATCCCAGCAATAAACATTGGTATAAATAAAATCGCCATAAATAACCAACCATTAAAATAATTAATAGTCCCGGCAGGAATAAAAATTAACAAACCAATAATTATTACACCCAATAAAAATTTAAAAATTGCTTGAAAAAATAATTTTTTCCTCATTAAGTCACCCTCCTAAAGCTCTTTTAATTTAAAAAAAGTTTCTACTAATAATAATGTTTCATCTATACTTCTTGAATCATCTCTTAATAAAACATTAAACCCACTATTATAAAACATAATATAGTTTTCTATAGAGTTTATTCTTTTTAAGCAATTTCTATTGCTTTATCTGGATCATCTTCTTCTAATAATAACTTATATAAAAAATGTTTGTCTCTATCTTCCTTTCCAAAAAATCTATTGACAGAAATCATAGGATCAGGAAGCATTATCAAAACATGATAATAATCTAAAATTTCTTTTAAAATTGCTATTGGGATATTAGTATCAACAAATATTAATTTATCAATTTTAGTTAATTCCAATATACTTCGTTCTCAGTTTTATATTTGTCTCTTCATCAGCATTTTGAGACAACACTAATATTTCATCCTGGAACCACTCTGTTATTAAAATAATATTTCTCTTCACATGTTTTTCTAATTCTTCATCTTTATAAACATCTTCTAGTAAAACATTTCTACAACAATAAAATACAGGCATCTTTAGAGCTAATTGTTTAGCTTTTTCAACTTCACCTTTTTCAGTATAACCGTGTACTAATATTTGGATTGCGCTATGTCTTATCTCATCATCAATGCACTTTTCTAGTATTTTTTCTGATAATGAAATCATTTCATCTTCTATAATCTACATTATTTATTATAACATATTTAAACATTTAATACCAATAAAACAAAATTCAATTTAAAGTAAGACAAACTTCAATTTAAAGTATTTAATCCATTTAAAAAAAACCAAAAAAAAATGCTCCATAAAAGGAACAATACGAAAATATATATTGACAAGTTTTCACTTGGAATTTTAGCTAAAATGGTGATCCGTACGGGATTCGAACCCGTGAGTGCATGCGTGAAAGGCATGTGAGTTAAGCCGCTTCTCCAACGGACCAAGATGGCGGAGTAAAAGGGATTTGAACCCTTGCACCAGTTACCCAGTCTACGCACTTAGCAGGCGCGCCTCTTCAGCCTCTTGAGTATTACTCCAACGCTATATTAGTATACACTATTTTTATCTAAAAGTCAAATAATATGAAAAAATCAATGTATATTTTTAAAAAATAGTTTAATAATATAATTGAAAGGAAGTAATAAATATGCCTAAATTAAAGTGTAAAGCAGAAAATTGTGCTTATAATTATGATTGGTTATGTAAAAAAAGTTTCATTGATGTAGATGGAATTGAATCAAAAACAAAAGCTCAAACTGCATGTATGAGTTTTCGTAATTCGGATGATGCTAGTAATGATGTTGAATTTGCAAATTTTGAAGGAGCACCATCAATTAATACAGAAATTTATTGTGATGCTGTAAACTGTGTTTATGAAAAGAATCAAAAGTGCTATGCAGATCGAGTTGAGATTTTAGCAGATAATAGCAACAAAAACAAACGCTCAACACATTGTCAAACTTTTGAACCAATTGATTAATAAGTAAACAAGCTATAATGCTTGTTTATTTTTATGTTATAAGAGTTGAAATATTTTTATAATTATGGTATAATAAATTATTGAGGTAAATATTAATGAAAAGATGTTTAATACTATTTATTGTTTTCATTAGTTTAATTAGCATTAGTGGTTGTAAGAGTAAATTTACTTATGACGATATGGATAAAGTAACTTATGAAACTTTACTTGATTTAAAAGGAAGTTATATTGTGGTTGCATATCAAGCTAATTGTGAAAACTGTGAAAAATTAAAAGGTACAGTTTATGACTATATAAAGTATGTCAAAAAAAATCCTACAGCAATGCCTATATATGCTATAAACATTAATATGGCATTAAATAAAAAAATGGTTTTATTAAGGGATGAAGATTATCCAACAAATATGATTGGAGCAACAAACTATAAAAAAGTTAAAATCAAAGCAACTCCAAGTATCATGGTTATCCAAAATAAAACTTTAGTTAAAGTTATCTCAGATTATAATACACTTACCCCTGTTACAGATGGGAAAGCATATTTTAAAGATTTAATGAAATAAGAAATAGGAGAATTAATAAAATGACAAAAGCAAAAAAAATTAATAAAAAAATTGACTCTACAAAACTAATTTTCACAATAAGTTATGCTGTTGTTACAGTAGTTGCACTTGTTTTCGTATTAGTATTATGCGCAAAACCTTTTAAAATGTCAAACTACGATGATTTAAAACAAGTTGATTATAAAGACTATAAAACACAAAAAGCTGAAGAATACTATGTATTCGTTTATGCTGATTCTAGAACTGGAAATGATTGGTATAATGATATTGTAATTCAATATGCTAACAAATCAAGAACACTATCAAATTATGCACCAATCTATGGTTACGATTTAGAAGCAACAGGGTCTAGTAGACTTGAATCGGAACTTAGTTTAAAAGGTGTTCCTGCATTACTTCATATAAAATCTGGATCTGTTAGTAAAACATATACTACATGGGCAGACATTAGAAATACTCTTGCTGACGCAATGAATAAAAAATCAGAATAACAAAAACCCCGACATAAATAAATTGTCGGGGTTTTTATTATGCAATTTTATTTAATTCTTCAATAACTTTATTAGCTAACACTTGCATACCTGAATAATTAGGATGTGCAGAGTCTACTAAGTGACCTGCAAGTGAAGCATCAGAACAATCAAGAACTTGTAAATTAAAGTCTTTAGCTTTAGTCTTAATTATATCATTATAAGTTTGTTGTTCTTCTGCATCATAAAATGCTGATGATAATAGAGTCATTAAAATAATTTCTGAATTTGGACAAAGTTGTTGTAAATTTTGAAGCATTTCAGAATATCCTTTATCAAACATTTGTGAAGTAACAAATCCACTTGCACAGTCATTTGAACCCATGTAAATTAAAATTACATCAGGAGCTTCTCCATTAATTGTTGTATATTCAAGTCTTTCCATATTCTTAGTCGCATTAATTGAAGTATCAGCAACACAGGAACCAGAATATGAATTATTAACAAATAATGTACCACCCATTTTATTAATTACTTGCATCCACCAAGTCATATTAACATCTGAAACATCAGCTGTTGGATAAGGATAGAAATATTTAAATCCATCAGGAATATAATTCAAATAAGTAGAAATACTATCTCCAATTACTGCAAAGCTCTTGCCAGTAAATTTATTAAACCCAAATTCATATTGAGCAGTAATCGTTGTATTTTCAGTTATATTATAATTTTGTTTATCCCAACCAATAAACTTATAATCAGCATATACTGGAGCAGCGGGATAAATTACATTTCCACCTTTATGACATTTTGTAGTGCCAATAATTTCACCATCTTTACCAACAAATGTAACATCACATAGTTCAATAGTATTAGCTTCAGCTTCAGTGACAACATATATATTATCAAGAGTAGTTTTTATAACCGCATTAATAATAAGCGATGGATTTTCTTTATTTGTAGCTGTTAAAATACAATATCCAGCTTTATTAATAGTGATTGATGAAAACGTTGAAACTGTTGCGATAGATGAATCACTTGTAGACCAATCATATGCTTGTTTACTAGCAGGTACACCGCTTGGCATTGTAGGTTGATATACATAAAGATTACTATTTTGAACTTGAATCTTAGTTATTTCAGAAAAATGATATTCAGTTTCTTCTAATTTAATTAAATTTTGTTTTTCAGTTTCAACAAATTTTGCTTGTAAAATATAATCTGCAGTAGAATCGGCATCAATTTCTGTATAAGGAGTTAAAGAAATATCACTCAAGAACCAACCAACGAAATAATAACCATCTTTTTCTGGAACTGGTAGTATAGTCGTATCACCAAATGCATATGAAGTAGGAGAAAGATCTAATTTTTCTTCACCAAAATAATATTCAATGCGTCCCTTAATTTTATTTCCAACAGCATAAATATCTAAATCATCAGTAATTGATAAAAACTCTTTATCCCAACCTGTAAATTCATAGAACTCAGTGTCTTCAATAACTGGAGGATTAGCAGGTTCTTCATACTTAACATTTTCAGTTTTAATAAGTTTTCCATCAAAATCATAAAACGAAACAACATATTCGTATTTTTCAAATACAGCATTAATTGTTAAATCGCTTGTAACATTTTTAAAATTTCCATCCCATTCAATAAATTCATGCCCTGGTTTTCTTGGTCTAGTAGGCGCAACTACTCTTCCACCATAATTACATGTTTTTGTAGCATAAACTTCTCCATCAACATAGAAAGTAACTGTACAAACAATTATAGAATACTGTGCATAAACTGTTAAGTCTGTTGTAACATTTTCAACCGAATCACTCCATCCTATGAATGTGTAGCCTTCTTTTGATGGAGTTAGTCCGATTGCTGATTTACCATATTCAACAGTTTCTATTTTTAAGACTTCATCTTCATCCATAAATGTTACTGTGTATGTATTTGTACTAAATTGAGCAAAGACTGTTAAATCTGTTGTAACATTTTCAATTGATTCACTCCAACCAGTAAAAGTATAGCCATCTTTTGAAGGAGTTAAACCTATTGCTGTTTTACCATGTTCAACAGTTTCTGTTTTTAAAACAGTTTCTCCATCTTTAAATGTTACAGTATATGTATTAATTGTAAAATTTGCACTTACAGTTTTATCACATGTAATATTTTCAATTGATTCACTCCAACCAGTAAAAGTATAGCCAACTTTTTCAGGTGTTAAACCTATTGCTGTTTTACCATGTTCAACAGTTTCTGTTTTTAAAACAGTTTCTCCATCTTGAAATGTTACAGTATATGTATTAATTGTAAAATTTGCACTTACAGTTTTATCACATGTAATATTTTCAATTGATTCACTCCAACCAGTAAAAGTATAACCAACTTTTTCAGGAGTTAAACCTATTGCATTTTTTCCTTCTTCTACTTGTTCTGTTTTAAGTACTACTTCACCATCCATAAAAGTAACTGTGAATGTTTTTGTTTTTTTCTTACAGCCTGTCATAAAACAAGTAACTAGTAACATAATAAGTATGCAACTCACACTTAAAATTATTCTTTTCATTATCATATGCTCCTTTATTTAATTATTTACATGTAGCTTCCATAATCATTAATTTGACATTATCATATGTACATTTTAGTAAGAATTCACCAATCTTTAAATATTTAACTTTTTTGATTCGTTCCTCTTTTGATTTTAAATTACCCATTTTATCTACTCTAAAAATCAAAGGGTAGATTATTTTTTTAACTAATTTATTATGATGATTAATAAATGTTATGATAAATGGTTTAAGTTCATCGACATAATTATCTTTAGTTATCACTTCATTAGTCTCTTCAAAACACTCTCTTATTGCTGCATCAAGTTTAGATTCACCATCTTCTAAATGCCCTTTTGGAAGTGAAAGTGTAGGACGATCGTATACTTCTTCGACTGTTGTTAAAATATAGTCTTTATAGAATACGATTGCCATTGAACTTTCTTCTTTATTATATCTCTCACCTAAAAAATCAAATAAGATGCTTTCTGCTTCTTTATCGTTCATCAAAGTTCCATCAAGTGGGTTTTGATTAAATTTCTTAGAATTTAGATATAAAATTTCGGGTTTTATATTTTCCTTAACTTGATATTTAAATGCGTTATAAAAATTCACATTGCATGAATTAGACACTACAATAAATCTTTTCTTAATTTCTAAATACCTATTTAATAAATCTTTATTGCCATTAAAGAAACCACAACTTCTTTCATTAAATAAGAAATAATTGCTATTTGGATAATCACAATAATTAGGTAGAACAAATATTGTTTCTTCAGACTGGACTATTGATTTAAATATTTCATTTATTCCATCATCAACTTTACATCTTTTTTTGAAACATTCATAATCACAATGCCCACAAGATGTATAAGTGTTTTCATAAAAATTAAATATTTTTACTTTTTTATCTTTATAATGTTTTTTTACAACACCAGATATTCGGTAACAATTACCATCTTTTCTACTACTAAAATTTACTACTACTATCATCTTATATACCTTCTTCAAATTCTTCTACTTATAGTATAACATAATTTTTTGAAAATGTATTTAGATTAAAGAAATTATTATTTATTACACAATTTATACGTTCTATCTAACAA
>JAZSIL010000111.1:0-2012 GCA_045533785.1 Bacilli bacterium | reverse complement strand
GAAGAAATTGAATTACATGATGGTGCAGAACGCTTTGCTCCAATCTATGATGCAGCACTTCCTATTAAAGATAAGATTGCAGCTATTTGCAAAGAAATTTACGGAGCAGACGGTGTTGAATTTACGACTACTGCTAAAAATCAAATGGCAGCAATCAAACGAAATGGTTGGGATAACTTACCAATTTGTATCGCAAAAACTCAATACTCTTTATCTGATAATCCAAAATTACTTGCACGTCCAACTAACTTTACAATCACAATTAGAGAATTAAAACCATCTATTGGTGCAGGATTTATCGTTGCACTTAGTGGAGACATTATGACAATGCCAGGTTTACCAAAAGAACCAGCTGCAAATAAGATGGATGTAGTAAATGGTAAGGCTGTAGGCTTATTCTAAAATATGAAAAATGAACTTGTCTTAGTATTAGATTTTGGTGGACAGTACAACCAACTTATCGCACGTCGTATTAGAGAATGTAATGTTTACTGCGAAGTTCATCCATATAATTTATCAATCGAAAAAATTAAGGAACTAAATCCTAAAGGTATTATTTTTACAGGTGGTCCTGCTAGTGTATATGGAGCTGGTTCACCGCTATGTGAAAAAGAAATCTTTGATTTAAATATTCCTATTCTTGGTATTTGTTATGGATCACAACTTATGGCACATCTTTTAGGTGGATGTGTAGAACATGCTGAAACTTCGGAATATGGTAAAACACCAATAATAGTTGATACTACTTCTAAATTATTTGAAAATGTAGATAAAGAAACTATTTGCTGGATGAGTCATACTGACTTAATAAAAGAAGTTCCTACTGGTTTTAAAGTTACATCATATTCTAAAGATTGTCCTGTAGCAGCAATGGAGAATGAGGATAAAAACTTATATGCCGTACAGTTTCATCCAGAAGTTCAACATACCGTTCAAGGTATGAAGATGCTATCTAACTTTGTAAAAAATATCTGCAAGTGTTCAGGGGACTGGAAAATGGCTGACTTTGCAGCAAAAACAATCAAAGAAATTAAAGACCGCGTAGGTAGTGGTAAAGTGCTTTGTGCCTTATCTGGTGGTGTTGATTCAAGCGTTGCAGCAGTTCTATTGTCAAAAGCTATAGGTAATAATCTTACATGTGTATTTGTAGATCATGGTTTACTTCGCAAAAATGAAGGTGATGAAGTTGAAGCTGTTTTTGGTAAAAATGGTAATTATAACTTAAACTTTGTAAGAGTAAATGCACAAGAAAGATTTTACAGTAAACTTAAAGGTGTTACTGATCCTGAAGTAAAACGTAAAATCATTGGTGCAGAATTTATTAGAGTATTTGAAGAAGAGGCTAAGAAAATTGGTAAAGTAGATTTTCTTGTTCAAGGAACAATCTATCCAGATGTTATTGAATCAGGTCTTGGTAAAAGCGCAACAATTAAATCACACCATAATGTAGGTGGACTTCCATCGGTTGTTGATTTTAAAGAAATTATTGAGCCTTTAAGACTTTTATTTAAAGATGAAGTAAGAAAAGTTGGACTTGAACTTGGAATTCCAGAATACTTAGTATTCCGTCAACCATTCCCAGGTCCAGGACTTGGAATAAGAATTATTGGTGAAGTAACTGCTGAAAAGGTTAGAATTGTTCAAGAAGCAGATTACATCTACCGTGAAGAAATTGCAAAAGCTGGTATTGATAAACAACTTGGTCAATATTTTGCAGCACTAACAAATATGCAAAGTGTAGGTGTAATGGGTGATGAAAGAACATATGATTATGCTATTGCACTTCGTGCTGTTACAACAACTGACTTTATGACAGCAGACTGGGCAAGAATACCATATGATGTTCTTGATGCTATTTCAAGAAGAATTGTTAACGAAGTAAAAGGGGTAAATAGAGTACTGTTGGATTGTACTTCTAAACCACCTGCAACAATAGAATTTGAATAAAAATAAAAAAGATAGATTAGAAATGAACTAATCTATCTTTTTTGTAAATAAGAAATTAAATATTT
>JAZSIL010000293.1:0-2340 GCA_045533785.1 Bacilli bacterium | reverse complement strand
GATAAATCAGTACACATTCCATATGTTGGTACTTCACTAGTATTTAGATGGAAACTAAACGCTTCATTATTACAAGTACCATTATATGTAAGACCTGTATGATCTAAAGTAATTGTTCCTTCACCAACAATAATAGATGTTTTTTGATCTTTTAATAATTTGTCTTTAGGAAGCATTCCAAGTTTAACTTTTTCTGTTAATTTAAAGTCTTTATTTTCTATTTCAATTTCAGCTAATTTTCGTTCTAAGTTAAACCACTCTGTTTGAGTAGTTGGAATTACACAAGTTTCATCAAATGGAATCATTTCATAAGTATTAGTAATACTTGCTCCATTACCACATTTAGTACAATATATTTTATTATTTTCACCTTTCATTGTAAATTCAGATTTACATTTAGGACAATAATATAATAAGTGATGTAAATTGTTAGATATATCACCTTTAATCTTAAACTCGTTTTTAACTTGTTTGTTCCATGCATAATCATCATGATAAAGTTTTTCATTGATAATATCTTCTATTTCAGTTGGTGATAGTTTTTCTATTTCTTCTTTAGTAAACATAATATCATAAACGACTTCAACTTTTCCATATCGTTCTGTTAAATCATATTTTGGACTAGTTAAATAACCACCTTTAATTACTGAATAATATACTGGTAATTTAAAATGTTTAATAAACTTTCCAGTTCCTACTGCAACAGGTTGGTTTGCACCAGAAATAGAACTCATCCCTTCAGGATATAAAATAATATTACCACCATTTTTAATTACTCTAGATACTTCTTTGATTGTATAAATATCAGCAGTAAAGTTCTTTTTAGGAATTACTCTAAGCAATTTAAATACACCTGCTAAGTGTGATCTAAAGAATTCATTATAACCTGCAACAAAGTTAAATCTTTTAGGTAGTAATGGTATTGCGGTAAACATATAATCAAGACGTGAAGCATGACTTGATAATAAAATATATGGTTCTTTTACTTTTTTAATATCTGTTTTAAAAATAGGAGTAACGTTATATTTTTTATAAAATAATAACTTCCAAACATATCCTAAAATAGGATATATAAAATTTGGTTTCTTTATTTTTCTTGAATGTAATTTTTGATCTAAAGTCTTCTTCATAATTAAATCCTTCTTTCATACATTATTTTATCATAAAATAATCATAAAAACAAATAAAGCAATCATATCACTATGATTGCTTCTTAGATCTGATTTCTTTAAAGAATGATTTTAATAACTCTGATGCATCACTTTCAAGAATTCCTTTTGTAAGTTCTACTTTATGATTAAACTTATAATTTGGATTAGATACATCTATTATACTACCGAATGAACCAAATTTAGGTTCGCTTGCAGCATAAACAACTCGTTTAATTCTTGATTGAAAAATTGCACCAGCACACATAAGACAGGGTTCAAGTGTTACATAAATTGTAGCATTATCTAACATCCAAGCACTTAGTTTTTTATTTGCTTTTTTTATTGCAAGTATTTCAGCATGATCAAGAGCTGATTTATTTTTATGTCTTGTGTTATGAGCACGAGCTATTATTTCATTGTTATAAACAATTACACAACCAACGGGAACTTCTTCTTTAAGATAGGCTTTTTTCGCTTCCTTTAAAGCTTCTTTCATGAAGAAAATGTCATCTTTATTTTCCATAATTTTTATGAGGTACTTGATGACAGAATCTACATCTTGCTTCATACTTTTCAGAAGCACTTACTAAAATAATTGGATCATCATAGTCAGCTGGTCTACCATTAATAATACGTTGTGTACGTGTAGCAGGGGCACCACATACGTTACATATAGCATTTAATTTTGTAACAAATTCTGCTTGAGCAAGAAGTTTAGGCATAATACCAAATGGTTCACCTCTAAAGTCAAGATCAAGTCCGGCACAAATAACTCTAACCCCAGAATTAGCTAAGCGTTCACATAAGTCAACAATATCTTTTTTAAAAAATTGTACTTCATCAAACGCAACAGCATATGGTAAATTATTAAGATGTTTACAAGCTTCTTTTGCAGTAGAAACAGGAATTGCATCAACTCTTAAATTTGAATGAGAAACTACTTGGATATCATCATAACGATTATCAATTTTAGGTTTAAATACAATAATATCTTTCTTTGCATATTTAATACGATTAATTCTTCTAATAAGTTCTTCAGTCTTTCCTGCGAACATACTTCCGCATATAACTTCTATCCAACCATCATTGTTACGTCTAATATTCATAATAATTCCTCTTTCTAAATTTTCTTCTTTAATTTTCTCTTATATTACATATTATATCAAATTTCTTATTTTCTTCAACTAAT
>JAZSIL010000260.1:0-6473 GCA_045533785.1 Bacilli bacterium | reverse complement strand
TAACTTATAAAAATTAATCATTATGATACATAATTACTTTCTTCATTAATTCAGCCATTTTATTAATATCATCTTTACAGTCATTTTCAATCCATTTTTGAATTACTGCAACAAGTCCAAAACTAAAAAAAGCAAATATATATTCTTTTTCATCTTCTTTAACACCATACTTATCTAAAATAACACTAAATAATTCATTATAAAGTTTATCAAATGCTTGTTGTTTTCTAAATAAAAACGGATTAGTATGAATTAGTTTATAGACTTTTTTATTTTCTTTAATAAAATGTAGATATGGAATCAAATAACTATCCTCAATTAAAAATAATTCTTCTTTTTTTAGATTTTGAGGATTTAGTTTTTTATTATTAAAGCTTGAATTAAATTTTTTATTAATCATTTCAATCGTTTCAAACAACAATTCATCTATCGATTGATAATGTAAATAAAAAGTTGATCTATTTACACCAGCTTTGGCACAAATTTCTTTAACAGTTATAAATTCATATTCCTTTTGTTCAAGTAACAATAAGAGAGCTTCATCCATTAATAAAGCAGTGTTATAATATTTACTTTCTGATTTATTCATGAGACTCCCTCCTTTTTTTATTCTTCTGTAATTTCTTTTGCAAGTTGTACGATATCGTTTCCGTATTTCATCTTACCATAATTTAAAATTTTCTTATAAATAGGATAATTAATAGACACTCCTAAAATACCAACTAAACCAACAATAATACCAATAATCATTGATGTAGTAGAACCATCGCCTATTTCTCCCATTGCAAAGCACATTCCTGTCCCCATTACTAAAGAAAAGAAGATACCGAATGTATAACCAAATATTTCAGCACCAAGTTTTGCCTTTCTATCTAGTTTTTTAAGCGCTACTATTTTACTTGTTTTTTTAGGAGCATATTGACTTGCAATATTCTCAGCAATAACTTTATCTGTGTTCATAATTTTTACCTCCTTAATTTGACACTAATATTGTATCAAATTAATTATTAAAACTGAACAACATAAGAACAGATATATGTTGATTTATAATATTTTATCACAAAAAAAACATTTTGTCACAAAATAAAAACCACCTTAACCAAAAAAGTTAAAGTGGAAGATATTTAAATATTATGTTGTTTCTTTAATTTAGTTCTTATTATTTCAACAACTAACATTATTAACGAATATACAACTATATATATAGGTGCTATTACCCAAGCTGTAAAAATTGTTCCATCTATAGCAGGTCCAGTCATATAAAATGGATTATTAAACTTTAATACACACATTAAAAAAGCACCATATGAAAGATATGCCATAAAACCAATTAAAGTACAATACCATTTTTTATATGTAAGATTCAAATAACCATGTAAAAACATAAGGATTACAACAATTGCACTCCATGTATGATGCATCATACCTAAAATTGTTGGTGGATACATAAACGATGGATTTTGATCAATAAAATTTGGATAAAATGTAGTAATCGCACCACCTGCAAGTGCTACAAGCCAAATAAAATGTAATGCATTATTATTTCTTTTGCCGATTAGTAAAGCAAGTGATAAAACATAGCTTGATGTACTACAAAAACTATCAGTTATAAGTTTCATCCAATTTGCTTTATCATATTCAAAAACTAATGCAAGTCGATTACTAAAAATTATAATAAATAAAATCAAACCTGAAATTTTAATAAAAATAGTTTTTGCTTTTTCTGTCTTTATAAAAAGCTTTGATAAAATACATACAGCTAGAGTAACGATAATACTCACTATTACATATATTAAATGTTCTTTTCCAAATACTTGTGGGTTCATAATATCACCTTTTTAATTACTATCCATAATTTACCATATTCGTTTTATAGTTTCAATATCAGATCTTATAGAATGCAAATTTACATTATTAGAATGCAATAGTAATTTTTTACTTATTATATATATACAAAGTAAAAATCCCGTCAATTAAGACGAGATTTTTTTATTTCATTATATTTAATACCGATATGTAGATTACCTATTCAAATACGGCATATAATGTTACATCACCAATTGTACCTTCAGGTAAAGATGTAAATGTTTCTTCAGATGTAAGACTTAATTTCCATCCGACAAATACTTTACCTTCTTGTTTTGGAGTAGGAAGTAAACATGGAAGAGTTGCGATAGTATATTCATCTACAAAATTTTCTATTGTTCCGCCTGAAATAGCAGATGAATCATAGAATTCTACAGTAGCAGCACCACTATCAGGATCACCAACAAACTTAACAATTTGATCTAATTGAACACTTCCTCTAAAACCAGATGTTGAACCATAGCTACCATAACTACTTGAAATTACTATAATATAATCACAACCATCATAAGTAAATGTCTTACCACTATCTGCAATTGATGAAACAACATACACACCTAGTGCTTCATCTAATTTAATACCCACTCTAAATGACCAAGTAGCATTTAATCCACCACTAAAATTAGAAATATTATATAAATAAATATTAGATGCATATCCTTCCCAGAAACCGCTATTTGCAGTAGTTACAAGAGATGTTGTATAAGGACCAATAAATTCTACTTTATTTCCCCATTCACCACCTTGTAAATCATAAGTGATTGAATAAACAGCGTATTCATAATTAGCGTAAAGAGTAATTTCACCACTTGTTAATTCACTAATTGAAGTAATATATGAATTACTACCTTTTTCTTTTGACCATCCTTTAAACACATAACCAGCCTTTTCTGCAGGATATAACATTGTAGAAATCCCTTCTAAATATTCATTAGGGTTATTTTCATTATTAGTCCCACCATCAAGATCATAATTTACTTTAGAATAAACATCAGGCATCTCAACTGCTTCCCATTTAGCATATAAAATAATATCGCCTGTTGTACCTTTTTCAATCTTTAAAACTTGTGCACTTGTTGCGTCGTGATCTAAATACCATCCTAAGAATGCAATTGAAGATACAGGACTTGATAATTCAAATTCATCCTCAATTGTATAAGTTAAGTGGTCACTTGGCATTGTTGCAGTAACACCGACTAAATATTTGATCATATTCTTTTCAGGATAAGCATTAAATGCTGGAATATTTGTACCATTGCACCATTGATGGAAT
Organism: Bacilli bacterium; assembly: GCA_045533785.1. GTDB lineage: Bacteria > Bacillota_I > Bacilli_A > ML615J-28 > CAG-313 > UBA1737. The sequence goes on along the minus strand of JAZSIL010000260.1, from coordinate 3,334 downwards.
CTAAAGAAGATTTGAACACGATTATTAGATGCTTGTTTATATGTATAGCTATAACCAGTATATGAAGTTTCCATAGCTTTTAAGAAATATGAGTTACAACCAATATATTTAGTACGATATGGTTCTGAGTTTAAGAAATAATTATTATCAACCTCAGGAACGTAATCATGTGAATTGCTACCATCAATTGGTTTATAAATTAGTGTTGCGAAAGTACGTTCAAATACATATACATCTAAATCTTTAATATCTTGAGCACTAGACACTGTACAACTGCCGTATTCTGTAGAGTTTACATATATCTTATAACTACCACCACTTACAGTAACACATGATAAATGTGATGCATTCGCAACTAACCAATCAAATAAATCGTTATAGAAATCATTTACAAACTCTTCTTTTGTAGGCCAAGTAGATTTAGCTAATACATACAAATTAGAATCATAAGTAATTTTATATTCAACTAAATCATACATCGCAATAACTTCTAAACCTTCTGTAACATTTTCAATAGACTTACTCCATCCACTAAACTTATAACCTTCTTTTTCAGGTGCAAGTGGAGATGCAGCAGTTCTACCTTCTTTAACTTTTGTTTCTTTTAATAAATTATTATCTTGATCGTAGAATTTAACAGTATGATAAACAATATCACTATTATCGGGTAATTCTAACTTATGCATACTATGCCAGTCAACTGTAACAAAGTCAACACCAATATTTATCCATTTTTGAACATCACTATAATCACTGTATTGTGTAAATGTATATGTAGAAACTTTAATTCCAGCATCTTGGTATCTTGCAACCCATTCAGCAGTATTTTCTGTCTGACCATTACCATATGTTACACAACCACTAACATCAAGTCCATAAGTCTTACATCTTTCAAATACAGTTTCAGATGCAAATGAATCAACTAAATATTGACAAGGAATATAATCATAACCATTTTGTTTTACCCAAATTAAGCAGTTATATGCACTAGCTAAGAAAATTGTTTGATCTAGCATATCTTCTTGTTCAATTAATGCCATAAGTTCATCCATTCTTGATTGATCGCTATTTGAAATACCAGGAGAACCTTTAAGTTCAACAACAGCTTTAATACCATATTCTTTACAAATTTCTAAATATCTTTCTAGAGTACAAATCTTAGCAGTATATTTACCAGTACCAGGCATTTCCCCATATTGACTAGGATAACCTGCAGTTCTACTAGATGAAATTACAACATCTTTTAAATCAGCCCAGTTTGTATTTGCGATAGTAAGTCCTCCAAATGTATCATCATGACAACACACAAAGACACCATCTTTAGTTTGCTTAACATCAGTTTCTAAAGCTTGATATTGTAGGGTCTTTGCAGCATATAAGAATGCTTCTTCAGAGTTAGGCGCACCATAATATGATCCTTGGTGACCAATAAACTCTACTGCATAATCCCAAACAACTTCAACATTTCTTTCGAATGTTCCAATATTTCCAGCTTCATCACTTACTTCATATGTAACTACATAAGTACCATATTTACGATTGTTTATTTCATGAGAAATCTTTATATTATCAGTTAAATCACCATCAACGTCATCAGTTGCAATAACACCATTAAGTAAAAATGCATCAGTTGCTTCTTTGTTCCAGTTTAATTTTAAGTTATCTAATGCACCATCAGTAAGTTCAATAACTGGTGCAATTTCATCATGCCCTTTACATTTATATATTTCTTCACCGTTACATTCTGTATCAATACATTTTCCACATTTTGGGCAATCAATATGAACATGTGGGGGAACGTAATTTGGATCTGTTTCTCCACATTCACATTTTCCTTCTATAAATTCATGAACATGTGGGGGTACATAATTTGGATCTGTTTCTCCACATTCGCATTTTCCTTCTATAAATTCATGAACGTGTGGTGGTACATAATTTGGATCTGTTTCTCCACATTCACACTTACCTTCTACAAACTCATGAACGTGTGGTGGTACATAATTTGGATCTGTTTCTCCACATTCACACTTGCCTTCTACAAACTCATGAACATGTGGTGGTACATAATTTGGATCTATTTCTCCACATTCGCACTTACCTTCTACAAAGTTATGTACATGTGGAGGTATATAATTTGGATCTGTTTCTCCACATTCGCACTTACCTTCTATAAATTCATGAACATGTGGTGGTACATAATTTGGATCTGTTTCTCCACATTCGCATTTTCCTTCTACAAACTCATGAACATGTGGTGGTACATAATTTGGATCTATTTCTCCACATTCACACTTACCTTCGACAAAGTTATGTACATGTGGGGGCTCAGCTTTTTTACTAACAGTAATTGTTAATTCTTTTTTTAATTCAGATAAGCCATCTACAGTTATTTCAACAACAGCAGTTCCTTCTGAAATTGCTGTAACAACTTTACCGTCTAATGATATTAGATTATTACCCTCTATGACTTTATAAAGTATTTGATTATCAGCATTTTCAAGTAATGCTTCAATAGTGTATGTATCACCTACATACATATCAACCTTATCTACATTTAATGAAAGTGTTGCTTCTGGTTTTTTATTTTTACAACCATTCTTGCACCCGACTAACGGTACTAACACAATCAAAAATATTAACACTAATAATACTTTTTTCATTTTATTCATTCTCCTTCTAATTATTTATTCAATAATAGTATACAAAATAATTTTTTAAATTGTTTTAAAATATATAAAAAAAATAAAAATCCCGCGTTTTATATTTCACGGGAATATTTTTTATTTAATTAAAACCAATATCTATGCATTAGTTCAACTATATAATCACTTAATACTTCATCAATAGAATCTGCAAGAATTGATCTATTACCACAATATGGACATCTTGCGTGAAGATCTTCATCAAATTCTACTATCTCCTTAGCGACAATCTTTTTATTGCAACCAAAACAATAGCATTCTGTAGATTCCTCTATATCACTTTTATTATTATAACTATATGAATAAAGATAATTTAATAGAAATTTTTCATCAGGAGAATAATCAACTTCCCTCTTACTTATTACATTTCTTTTTATTCTTTGATAAGAAAAAAAGTATCTTTTTATATTCAAATATGTAATAAGTCCTAGTAAAATTATCCCTAATATAATTATCACTTGAAAATCATTTTCAATTACATACGCCACTATTAAGCAAAGAATGATAAATATATATACTATAATCATATATTTTATAAAATTATATTTTTCACGTTGTTTATTTGCAATTACTCTGTTTTCTTTGATTTCATTTTTGGATAAAACTTTTCTTTTTTTATATTTTTGAATACG
>JAZSIL010000091.1:0-4581 GCA_045533785.1 Bacilli bacterium | reverse complement strand
ATAATTACTAACTATAAAGATTCAATTATGTTTAAGCGTGTCTATAAAGATGAAGATGCTAATATTTTTGAAAAAGAATTAAATACAGGTAAATATTTAGAAATTGTTGGTTCAATTGAATTGTATGAGTTTGCGAAATCTGTTGTAATTATGTGTAATAGTTTAACTATTCAAGGTGTTGATTCATACCGCGTTAGATTTGATGGACAACCTGAAAAGCGTGTTGAACTTCATGCACATACAAAAATGAGTGTTTTAGATAGCATTTTAAATGTTGATGAATATGTAGCTCAAGCAAGCCGTTATGGTCATTCTGCAGTTGCAGTAACTGATCATGAAAATTGTCATGTATTTCCAGAATTTTTTAATGCTTGTAAAAAACATAACATCAAACCAATTGCAGGACTAGAAGCTTATTATATAAATTTAGATGATATTAAAATTGCATTAACAAATGAAGATATTAATTTTAATGATGCTACTTTTGTTGTATTTGATATTGAAACAACTGGTTTTTGTGCTAATTATCATGAAATTATTGAAATTGGTGGCGTAAAAATTAAAAGTGGAATGATAATTGATACATTTTCTGAATTTGTAAAACCTACAAAACGTATTTCAGAGTCTATTTCTAAATTGACTTCCATTACTAATGATACTGTTTTTGATGCTTTACCAATTGAAGAAGTACTTCCTGAATTTAAAAAATTCATTGATGGATGTATTTTAGTAGCTCACAATGCTCCATTTGATACTGATTTTATTTATACAAAAATGAAAAACTTAGGGATTTTTGAAAAAAAATACCCTTGTATAGATACAATTATTATTGCACGTAGCTTATATCCAGAACAAGGATTAAAAAGATTTAATTTAGGTGCATGTGCTAAATTCCTTAAAGTTGAAATTGAACAACAACACCGTGCAATTCACGATGCTAAAACTACGTCTAACGTATTTATGAAGATGCTAGGTGATATTGCTGAACTTGGTGTTACTAATTATAAAGATTTAAATTCTTTAATTAATCCAAATCAAATATATAAACATGTAATTCCAACTCACTTAAATTTATTAGTTAAAAATCGTGTTGGATTGAAAAATCTATATAAAATAATTTCAGATTCGCATACTAATCATTTCCAAAGAATTGCTCGTGTGATGCACGATGTATTAGAACTTCATCGTGAGGGAATATTAGTTGGTAGTGGATGCGCTAATGGTGAAATATTTAGATCTGCACTTGAAAAATCAGAAGATATTTTACGTGAAAAAATTAAGAAATATGATTATATTGAAGTTCAACCGCCTCAAGCTTATATGTTTTTATTTGACTATGATAGTGATTTAGGTTCTAAAGAATATGTTTTAGATACGATTAAAATGATTATTAGAGTTGCAAAAGAAGAAGGTAAAATCGTTGTTGCAACAGGTGATGTTCATGAACTAATTCCTGAAGATTCTGAATTTAGAAAAATATATTTAGCTGTTGCAAGACCTAATGGTGGTGGACCACATGAACTTGCAAGTTATGATGGGACTTTAGACATGCATTTTAGAACTACAACAGAAATGTTAAATGAATTTAGCTTTTTAGGAAGTGATTTAGCATATGAAATTGTTGTTACTAATACTAATTTAATTAATAATATGATTGAATCATATGACTTGTTCCCTAAACAACTATTTGTTCCTCGTGATGATTTTAGATCTGAATATGGTGTACCATCAATGAAACAAGCTATCTATGATATTTGTGATAAAACGGCACATGAAATGTATGGTCCTAATATTCCTGTTTATGTAAAAGAAAGACTTGATCGTGAATTAAAAGCTATCATTGGGCATGGATATTTTTCAGTATATTATATTTCTCATTTATTAGTAAAAGATTCTAATGAAAATGGTTATGTAGTAGGAAGTCGTGGTTCTGTTGGAAGTAGTTTTGCAGCTACAATGATGAAAATTACTGAAGTTAATCCACTTACTCCACATTATGTTTGTCCGCATTGCTATTTTAGTGCATTTAAATTTACTGATGAAGAAAAAGAAAAATATGGACAGGTCAATATTCCTGCTCATATAGAAGAAGCTTTAGCAAATTGTAATAATGGATTTGATTTACCTAATTATGATTGTCCTATTTGTGGTCATAAAATGAATCGAGATGGTATGAGTATCGCTTTTGAAACTTTCCTTGGATTTACTGGTGAAAAAGTTCCTGATATTGATTTAAATTTCTCTGGTGAATATCAAGCTAAAGCGCATACATTTACACAACAAATGTTTGGAAAAGATTATGCTTTTAGAGCTGGAACATGTTCTACTGTAATGGATAAAACAGCTTTTGCGTATGTTCGTGATTATTACAATGATAAAGGTATTGTAAAACGTCAAAGTGAGATTGATCGTTTAGCTACTTTTATTGCAGGTTCTAAAAAGACAACAGGTCAACATCCTGGTGGTATTGTTGTTGTCCCTGATGATATTGAAATTTATGATGTAACCCCTATTCAATTTCCACCTGTATCTGAAAAGGACGATTTAACACAAATGCAATGGCGCACATCGCATTTTGATTATCATAGTTTTGAAGATAATTTATTAAAACTTGATATTTTAGGGCATGATGATCCGACACTTATCAAAAAACTTATTGAATATGTTCAAGAAAGACCTGATGAATTCCCATTTAGTACTGTAGAAGGAATTCCGTTTATTGATGAGGATGTTATTTCATTATTTAGTTCTAAAGAAGTATTAAAAATTAAAGGTGATGATCTTGATACATTATCAAGTGGAACAATTGGAATGCCAGAATTCGGTACTAAATTTGTTAGAGGAATGTTAGAGACTATTAAACCTAATACATATAATGATATTATTAAAGTATCTGGACTTTCTCATGGTACTGATGTATGGGCTGGTAATGCTGAATCTTTAGTTAAAGGTTTAGTAGATGGTTTTCCTAAAGTAGAATTTAAAGATGTTATCGGATGTCGTGATGATATCATGATTTATTTAATTGCAAAAGGTGTACCTGCAGCTGATTCATTTAAGATAATGGAAGCTGTTCGTAAAGGAAAAGGGCTAACAAAAGAACAAGAGCAATTAATGCGTGATAACAATGTTCCTGAGTGGTTTGTTTGGACATGTAAAAAAATTAAGTATCTATTTCCTAAGGCTCACGCAACAGCTTATGTTATTATGGCCTTAAGAATTGGTTGGTTTAAAGTTCATCGTCCGATTTACTACTATGCTGTATATTTCTCTGTTAGAGCTAAAGAGTATGATGCAGAAATTTTTGCTCTTGGTAAAAATGCTATTAGAAATAAAATCCAAGAAATTGAAAAGAAAATTCAAAATCATGATGTCACAAACAAAGAAGAAAATCTGCTTGATGAACTTCGTATTGCACTTGAAATGGTTTTAAGAGGGTATACATTTAAGCAAATTGATATTAATAAGTCAATGGCTACAGATTTTGTTATTTCTGAAGATAAGAATTCATTATATTTACCATTTGTTACTATTCCTTCACTAGGTGAAGCAGTAGCTAAATCAATTGTTGAAGCTAGAAATGTTCGACCATTCTCATCTAAAAAAGATGTAGAAAGAAGAACTGCAATTAATAAAACTCAATTTGCTAAATTACAAATGTTAGGTGTATTTGATGAATTACCTGATGATGATGAAAATACATTATTTTAGGAGGATAATTTAATGAGAACGAGTAATGTTGTTTTTAAAAGATTAAGAAATTTAGACTATAATAGCAGTGAATCAGCTACTATGACTGGTGTTGGTATTAAAAGTGGAATATTACTTTTAGTCTGTTTAGTGTCTGCTTGTATATCAATAATTTTGTTTAAAGCACTTAGTATGCAAATGTTTGCGGCTTATTTTTTAGCAATTATTGGTACAATTGTATTTCAGTTAATAATTACCTTTAATCCTGATACTGCAAAAGCATTATCAATTCCGTATGTTATTTGCGAAGGTATTTCAATTGGTGTTATATGTGATCTAATGGAACTTGCATTACCTGGTGAAGGGTTTGCTCTTGCGGGTGGTGCATTAATGATTACACTTGGTATTGTTTTAGCTGCTACGATTCTTTATTCTCATGCAGGACTTCGTGCTAAACCAGGATTTATTAAATTCTTTATTATTTTAATATTTGGAATTTCTATTGCATCAATATTCTTTGCTATAACATCGTTGATTTTATCATTAACTGCTGGTATTAGTTTATGGTCAATGTATATAGGTTCTTCATTATCAATATTAGTTTCTGTTATTATGGTTATAATTTCTTCAATTTATATTTTTATAACTATTCAACAGACTGATGATATTGTAAGTTATGGTATTGAAAAATCTTATGAATGGTATGCTGCATTTGGTATTGCAATAGCAGTTATTTGGTTATTCTTAGAAATATTAGAATTATTATTAAAAATTGCTGCAAGAAGAAATAGTGATTAATTTAAAATGAGTAAACTTGTGTTTACTCATTTTTTATATTTTATAAAAATATTGCATAAACTATTAATATGAGGTTTTTTATGAAAATTAGTA
>JAZSIL010000134.1:0-2730 GCA_045533785.1 Bacilli bacterium | reverse complement strand
GAAATTCAAAAACTGGCTAATATAATTTCGCATATCGATATGTTAATTAGTTTAAGTATTGTTTCAAAAGAAAACAACTATGTAAGACCAACTTTCTCAAGATATAATGAACTTGTTATTAAAGATGGTCGTCATCCAGTTATTGAAGTAGTATCAGAAAAAGAGTTTATTCCAAATGATTTAACTTTATATAATGATGAAAAGATTTTAGTTATCACTGGACCTAATATGAGTGGTAAAAGTACTTTTATGCGACAAAATGCTATTATTGCGATAATGGCACAAATGGGTTCATATGTTCCTTGTAAGAGTTGCACACTTCCAATTTTTGATCAAATCTTTACAAGAATTGGTTCAAGTGATGATATTGCAAGTGGGGAATCTACATTTATGACTGAAATGTTAGAAGTTAATGATGCTCTTACTAACGCAACAGAAAGAAGTTTAATCGTTTTAGATGAGGTAGGTCGTGGAACAGCTACATTTGATGGTATGGCTCTTGCACAAGCCATTCTAGAATATATTCATGATACAATTGGTGCAAAAACTTTCTTTTCAACACATTATCATGAACTTACGAGTTTAGATAAGAGCCTACCATTTTTAAGAAATGTCCATGTAGAAGCTAATGCCGATAACTTTAACGAAACAGGAGAACTAATTTTCTTACATAAAGTTTTACCTGGTGCTACGCTACAAAGTTATGGTATTAATGTTGCTAGTCTTGCAAAAATACCTTTAAAAGTAACACTACGTGCTAAAGATATTTTAAATAAACTAGAAAGTAAAAATAATTATGATGCGGAATTTTTATCAAAAAATAATTATACAGAACCAATTATTATTTCTGAACTAGATCCAAAACAAAAAGCTATTTTATCAGAATTAGAAAATTTAGATGTAGATAGTTTAAGACCAATTGATGCATTAATGTTACTTAATAAATGGAAGAAGGAGGCAGATAATTAATGAGTCTACCTACAATTAATGAATTATCAAAAGAAATTGCTAATTTGATATCAGCAGGTGAAGTAGTAGAACGTCCTGCGAGTGTTGTAAAAGAACTTGTTGAAAATGCAATTGATGCTTTATCTTCTGTTATAAAAGTTGAATTAATAAATAGTGGTATAAAAAAAATCACCGTCTTAGATAACGGTTTTGGGATGACTAAAGATCAAATACCTGTTGCGATAAAACCACATGCAACTTCAAAAATTAAAACTTCTAAAGATTTATTTAATATTGCAACACTTGGTTTTAGAGGTGAAGCACTTCCATCAATTCAAAGTGTTTCTAAAATGCGTATTTCATCTTGTACTGATGGTGTTAATGGTTATTTTTATCAATATAAATCGAGTGATCTAGTTGATGAAGGAGTAACTTCAATGCCAATTGGCACTAAAGTTGAGGTTGAAAATCTATTTTTTAATACTCCCGCAAGACTAAAACACCTAAGTACAGAAAGCGTCGAATTATCACATATAACAACGTTAATTAACCGTATTGCCCTTGCAAATCCAACAATTCAGTTTATTCTAATTAATAATAATAAATTAATATATCAAACAGATGGATCAGGTGACATTATTTCTTTAATGGGACAAACTTATGGTCTTGATGTTGCCAAAAGCTTAATAAAATTCGAAAATAAGAACGATTTATATCATATTAAAGGATACACTACGACAAATAATGTATATCGTTCTAATAAAAACTACATTAATATAATTATTAATAATCGTATTATTAGAAATTTAAATATCTTATTTGCAGTAACAGATGCATATAAATCAATCATTCCTGTCGGTAAATATCCTATTACGATTTTAGAAATAGAATGTGATCCATCACTTATTGATGTAAACGTTCATCCTACAAAACTTGAAATTAGATTTACTGATGAACTAATTTTACGAGAAATGATCACTTCAACTATTGGAAAAGCATTATATCATACAGAACTTGTCTATGAAGCAAAAGAAAAAGATATTAAGAAAGAAATTCCTGTAGTTGATGAAAATCCTTATGTAACCGTAATTAAAGAGGATGAACCAGAAATTATTAAAGAAGAATCTATTGAAACGCTATGGGACGAGTTTGATGAAGGGAATGTCTTTCCTGACTTAGAAGATGCGGAAGATAATTTTGACGATGATGAAGATTACGATGATGATGAATATGATGAAGACGATGATAATGCTTTTGAATTAGAAATAGAAACTAAAGTAGAAGTTCAAAAAGTAGAGTTTCAAGAATCAATCTTTGATACGCTTACTTATATTGGCCAATATCATAAAACATACCTTTTATTTGATGGTGGAGCTGAATTATATCTAATCGATCAACATGCTGCAATGGAAAGATGTATGTATGAAAAGATTAGAAAATCATTTGAAAATGAATCTAATCAATCTTATGAATTATTAGTTCCAATTAAATTAGAATTTAGCGTTTCAGAAATTCCTCTTATCAATGAAAAAGAACCTGAATTAAATAAATTAGGTATTAAATTTGAACCATTTGGTGGTACAACAATCATTGTAAGAGAGATACCTTTATGGATTCGTAAAAATTTAGAAATTGAGTTTATTAATGACATTATTAATCACTTAATTAATAATCAAAATGTTTCTAAAAGTGTTATGTATGAAAGCCGACATACAAACAGATCTTGTAAAAAATCTATTAAAGCAAATACTTTTATTTTAGATTCTGAAGTTAAACAATTAA
>JAZSIL010000198.1:0-6368 GCA_045533785.1 Bacilli bacterium | reverse complement strand
ACTTAAAAAAATCTAGAAAATAATATATTTCAAATTGTATATAATTTATTATAATAGGGAATATATTTTTGCAAAATTATTAATTTTGTGGTATGCTAATAATAATTAAAATAATTGAGGTATAATATTATGAATATAATCCTAGCTTCTAAATCTCCAAGAAGAACTGAAATTTTAAATTTAATGAATATTAAACATATAGTAATTCCATCCCAAGAAGAGGAAAAAATAGAAAAACAACTTTCACCAGAAGAAGTTGTAAAAAGCCTTGCATATCAAAAAGCAAATAGCATTGCCAAAGACCATCCTAACGATTTAGTAATTGGATCAGATACGATTGTAGTAATAAATAACCAAATTTTAGGTAAACCAAAAGATTATAACGATGCAATAAAAATGTTAGAATTACTTCAAAATAACACTCATCAAGTTATGACAGGAGTATCTTTAATTAAAGGAAGTTACATAGATACATTTGTTGATATCGCAGATGTAACATTTAATAAAATGACAAAAGAAGATATTTTACTATACCTAGAAAAAGATAAACCATTTGACAAAGCTGGAGCATATGGAATCCAAGATAAACACGCAAATTTTGTCAAAAAAATAAGCGGAGATTTCTATACAATCATGGGTCTTCCTAAAGAAAAATTACAAAAACATTTAGAAAAAATCATATGAAAACATTTTCACAATATTTATAATACTAAATTGTGGCATTAAATTACAAAAAATGATATAATATATTCGTAAAGGCTATATAATCTTAAATTATGGTTAAGATGTATCTACGTGACTCCATATGTCACACTATGGCTTATATTTTTTGTAATTTTCTTCCTTTTAATAATTTACAAAAAAATATAAGGCATAGACATTCTATGCCTTTTATTTTCTTAAAAAGGAGGTTAAAAATGAAAAATATTTTAAAATATTTTATCTTAATTATTTTAATGTTTTTCTTAACATTACAGACTTCTTGTTCAGATCCAGATGATAATAATAACAACGATGATCAACAACAAGAAGAAAACAATAATCAAGAAGATAATAACCAACAAGAAGAAAATAATAATCAAAACCAAGAAGACAATAACACAGAAGATGTTGATGGACTTCCTTGGCTTTAAAAACTAAAGAAAGGATTAATAAAAATTATGAAAAACTTATTTAAAAAATCGTTATTAGTTTTAATGATAGTATTCATTTCAGTATTTACATTAAGTGTTTCAAATAAAGTTAAAGCTGCAGATAAATACGTTGAAACTAGTTTTGGTGAAGGTAAAATTTTAATTACAACAACTTTTAATGGTAGTACATATTATTTACCTGCTGCATCAACTGGTTCACAAAATCCTCCTGTTGCGACTTTATTCACTGATTTAAATGCAATTAGTGAAGATAATTTATGGACTGTAACTGCGAGTGGAACTTCTTATTGTATTCAAAATAATAATGAGGATTATTTATATACTACAAATACTAATAATGGTGTTAGAGTTGGAGGAACTGAAGGAACATGGCTATATAATAATTCAGACAATTCATTAAAGTTTGTTAATACTGATAGATTTCTAGGTATATATAATGCACAAGATTGGCGTTGTTATACTTCAGTTAATCAAACTAACTATAAAGAAAGTAGTACTTCATTCAAATTCTATAAAGTCAGTGCTGAGGATAGCGCTGAAGTTGTAGCTAATAGGGAAAAAGTAAATAAAATTAATTCTTACATGCAAATGGCCTATAAATATACAGTTGATTCAAGTACAGTTAATGTTGCTAATTCCGCTACAATTACTTTTGACAATGCATCAAAAAGAACACTTTCAGAAAACGATAAACAAGTTTGGGAAGAAAACTCTATAAAAATAACATATCAAAAGGGAACATATAATAGTAATTTAGCTGAATATGCAAATCCTATTAGATTTTATGCGGGTACCACAGTTACTATTTCTTATCCTACTGCTATTAAAACTGTAGAATTTATGTGTAGTTCTGAGTCTTATGCATCAGCGTTAGCAAAGGCAACTGGAGGCAGTTTTACAACTGATTCAACTGATAAGAAAAAAGTAGTTTTAACATTAAATTCTGAAGTTAATTCCGTTACTATTTCAATGACTGCTCAAGTACGTGTTAATTATATAGAAGTTAAAGCACAAAGCGCTGGAACTACTACTATAGATACATATTCTGAAGTTGAGTTTAGACTTAGATGTGGTGTTGACGCAACGCTTGCAGCTATTGAAGGCATTCAATCATATGGTATTCAAGTTACTGCAAATAATAAAACAGAAAAGTATATATATGATTCAGAAGTTGCTGGTTTTGGGTCTACTACATTTATTGATGAAAAAACAGGAGAAGAAAAAGAATTAATATATGTAGTTTTAAGCTTAGGCGATCTTATTAATTATAATAGATTAGATGTTGAATTTACTGTTCAAGCATTTGCTGTTATTAATGGTGTTACATATGTATCAGAATCTACAAAAACTTACTCTATTGCAGATATGGTAATTGAGTATTATGAATCAGGAATTAGTGAAGTTTCTGGTTTATATGATTTAATTACTGAAAATTTACAATAATTACAGGAGGAACATAATATGAAAAACATTAATTATACAAAACCTGAAATCGAAATTGTTTTATTTGAAAATGAAGATATTATGACTGCCAGCAATGTAAGTTTTGGTGATGAAGATATTTTAAATGGCGAAAAACAAGATTGGATTTGGCAATAATCTTGAAATAATTTGTTCAAACTTATTAAGAGCTCATATTTATGGGCTCTTTTTTTGCAATTGTATTTATTATTTGATATACTTTTATTAAATTTGTTATTGGAGTAACATTATGAATAAAGAATATACTAATCCTATTATTGAAATAATTGAATTTACAGATTATATCATTACATCTAGTTTTGCAGATGTTGAACCTCATGGAGGAATTCAAGAAAGTTCTAGTGGTTGGTTACCATGGTTATAAGTTAGAAACCTTAGTGGTTTCTTTTTTTTGCAATATTACATGTTTTTTGGTATAATAAATTAACTATAATGAGAGTTGTTAAAAATTAAGAAGAGAAAGGAATATAATATAAATTAATATATTAAGTTTATATTATGTAATGAGTATATGAAAAATATATTTAAATATATTTTATGTTTTGTGGCTATTTGTTTTGTATCTTTTAATTTTATAAGTGTTAAAGCAAGTGCTACTGTTACTTTAACTGAAGGTGTATCTGTTAGAACAAGTGGTGATAATGGGCTTAAATTTCAAGCTACAGTGTCAGATGCTGTTCCTGGTGCAACATATGGGATGTTATTTATTAGAGGTATTGTGAATGACTTTGATAGTTTGACTTCAGGTGTTGTAAGTGCTGAGGTTGATAGTCTTAATGAATATAATAAATTTTGTGTCACAATGGTTAAGTTTCCTGAAGAGTTTTATGCACAAAATATTAGTGTTAGAGCATATATAAAAGTTAATGATGAATATACTTACTCTCCTAATATTGTGATTTGTAATTTATATGAAAAAGCAGTTAAGTTATCATCATCTAATAATTATGTAGAAAGTGAACTAATAGAAGAAATAATTAATAATACTTATGTAAAGTTTATGGCATTTACTGGAATGGATACTACTTTACATTCACAAATGGTTTCTGATTTTATAAATGATTTTAATACTTATAATGAGATCAATGTAAGTATTGATGAATTCTTTGGAAATACATATGGAAAAGTAACTTCATCTACTTTATATGCATTCTTTAATACATCAAGTTATGCTAGTAAATGGAAATGGATGTTTAATTATATTAATGAAGTAAGAATTGAAAATGAAAAAGATAAATTAAATGAAAATAGTTATTATGCGTATTTTCGTGCTGATATTCATTGCTTTATAAATTTATGTGATCCTGCAGATATTAATAATTATGGTGTTGATTTTAGAAATCGTGATGATTATAGATATTATTTAAGTGGAAAAGCACCATATCAACTTCCTACTTTAGAACTTGATGGATATAGTTTCTATGGTTGGAATTATGATAGTTCTTTTGGTGGTGAAAACATTTATTATGCAACTTCCCTAAGTCCTGTTTATGCACAATTTATAAGTGGAGATATTGATCTTTCTGTAAATGTAACTTTGGAATTAAATGGTGGTATACTAAATTCTAAAGATGTAGAAAGTAGTCCTTCTCTTACTACTAAAATAACTAAATATGGTAATAGATATTCTGGAGTTGCTGAAGTGCAATATATTTCACCAATAGTAAATAAAAAAATTGATGGGGTTAATTTAGGGTTATATCACGAAAAAATTATATTAAAATATATTGAAAATATAAATGCTTATGAAATTATTGGTTATGCTGGATATAATGTAGCTGCAGATTACAGTGAAGCTACACATGTACTTGCTAAAATAAGAGCTTTAGATTTTAGTGCTGATGAGTCTCTTGTTGGTAAATATATTGTTACAAGTGCTCCACTTACAACTGAAGGTGATGTGGACGTAACATTATATCTTTATGATTATAGTGATTTTACAACTTATAATAGAAATTTAACTGAAGAAACTATTCTACCTATTCCACTTAAAGATGGATATATATTTAAAGGTTGGTATGAAAATGAATTATTTACAGGGAATAGTGTAGATAAATTCCCTGGATACCATAACAATCCTGGTGATATAACTTATTATGCTAAATGGGTAGTTGATGATAGTGATGATTCTACTCATGAACATATATTTGTAGATGGTGAATGTGAATGTGGAGAAATTGATCCTGATTATGTATTACCTGATGAACTAACACTTGAACAACACGCAAATATTGCATTAGGATATGTTTCAGATGTTGCAGGATCTAATACAGTTGATACTTTATTAGTAGAAGATAGTGATGTTTTATTTACATATACTAGTTCTAATCCATCATTATATGTAATTGATAATAGCGAAGGATCAGGAAGCGTATCTAAAGTTTATCAAACCCATAAGAAACAAACTATTACAGTAAGTGTTACAGCAAGTTCAAATGGTGAAACAGTAACTAAATCAAAGGTTATTACAATAAATCCTGTTTTATACAACGATATGTCGGATAACCCTATTGGAACATATTTTGTAGGAAACACTGCATATACATATACTCAATATAATTCTAGATATAAATCAAACAAAACATTCTTTAGTGATGATGCAAAAGAGACATTGGATATGGTATATTATGCATTCCTAGTACCAAATAGTGACGGTAGTGTAACATTTAGTAATTCTGCGTATATTAAATATGTCACAGAACTTAAAGCAAATGATGTTAGAGTATTAGTTTCCTTAAATGGAGCAACAACTGCTGAACAAATTAACTTCTATAACATTACTGAAGATGAAAAACTATTAAGCAAGTTTATTAAAAATATTTGTGACATTGTTGAACAATATAACTTTGATGGCGTAGATATTGACTGGGAATATAATGCTAATTATCCAATTAGAAGCGCATATTATAGTAAATTAGTAATAGGTTTATATAATGAACTTACTAGCCGTCAAGATGATGGCGGCACTCCATATATGTTAACGGCAGCCCTTCCTGGATCAAGCTGGGGAACAAGTACATCTCGTTTTGATTATACTGTCTTAAATAAATATCTAGATTACATTAATGTAATGACATATGGAATGTTTGATAAAGAACTTACATCTCACGTAAGTCCACTTTATAAACCAAGCTATGCTGTAGTATATGGATTTAGCTTAGATTCAGCTGTGACTCAATTTGAAAGTTTAGGATTCCCTGCAAGTAAACTAATACTAGGATGCGCAGGTTATGGTACTCACTTTACAATTACAGGTGAAATTAATGATGCCGCTAAATATGTAGGTTTAGGTCTTGCTGCAACACTTAGTAATGCAGGTGTTATAGGTGCTCATAATTCTGGTACAATATATTCACATGGTATTGATATATTAAAATCAACAGGTGGTTATGAAGAAGTCCACGCATATAATACAAGTGGTAAATTTGTTGGATCATATTTAATTAATAAAACTACTAAATCATTTGTGACATATGATTCTATTTTCTCTTTAAATGAAAAATATAAATATGTATTACAAACAAAAGGACTTGGTTTAATGTGCTGGAGCTACACTCAAGATACAAACGATACCGTTATTAATGGAATTATTAATGCAAAAAATAATAATTAATTAAAATGAAAAATATCTCTATCTAATGATAGAGATATTTTTTTGTCGAAAACTTATTCTAAAATAAAAAAGCAATTTCAGTATCTTTTACTAAATATATATATGAGGTTATTTATTTC
>JAZSIL010000249.1:0-11433 GCA_045533785.1 Bacilli bacterium | reverse complement strand
GAAATAAATAACCTCATATATATATTTAGTAAAAGATACTGAAATTGCTTTTTTATTTTTAAAAAAGTTTTCGACATTCTGTTTTCAGAATATTTAGTTATTTAATTCAGTTGCTAATTGTTTATTTTTTTCTTATTTGTTTTATTTTATATCTAAATATGATATAATAAATATGGGAGAGTATTTTTTATGAGTAAAAAGGTAGAAAATATATTAAGAAAATCATTATATGTTCATAAAGAAATTTTAGATGATGAAAAAAATGGTGCACTTTATCGTTGGAATAACAAAGAAATAAAAGATAAAGTTTTATTATATAATGGTGACACTTTAGAAAATATTATCGCAAGTTCATGCGTAGAATTATCACTTTCTAATGAGGTATCAGATTGTTCTTTGAAACTTAAATTATCTACTGATATTGAAAATGTAATTCCTCGTCCATGGCCTAGTGTTAGAATTAAGCTTGGTGGTATTGATTTAACTAAATATAATAGAATTGCATGTAATATTTATATAAAAAGTGCTGGTTATCAAAATCATTATTTTCAATTTAGCTTAGGTAACGCAGGATCTATGGAACATCATTCACCTAGTTTAGATCCTAATAAATGGAATTATTGTACTTGGGAAGTTGAAGATGTATTAAGAGATAAGTGTGAAGAACTTGTAATTGGACCATGGCTTATGGGAACTCCTCCTGAAGGACTGCCTTCATATGAAATCTTTATTGACAGTGTATATGCAGAAGTAGTAGATGCTGATTATGTAGAAGGATGGAAGTTAGAAAATAGAATAGCTTATAGCCATGCTGGTTATTTTAAAGATAGTAAAAAAATAGCTTTAACAGGTGTTAAAACTTGTGATAAATTTGAAGTTTTGAAAGATAATAATATTGTACTTTCTAAAGATGTAAAAGAAGTTAAGAGTGAACTTGGTTTATTTTATGAAATGGATTTTAGTGAACTTAATGATGATGGAACATATGTTATAAAATATGGCAATCAAGTTACAGGTGAATTTGAAATAAGTGATAATTCATATGATGAATCTATTTGGAAGAGTATGAACTTTTTACGATTACTTCGTTGTGGTGAAGATATTCCTGGTGTTCATAGTGCTTGTCATTTAAATTGTCGAAGTATGCATCCTGATGGTTCAAGTGTGCCTAATTTTGGTGGATGGCACGATGCAGGAGATGTATCTCAATTTGAGATTCCAACTGCTGAAATGGCTCATGCGATACTTGATTTAGCTCTTGCTGTAAAAGATACTGATAATTTATTGTATGAAAGGTTAATAGAAGAAGCTCGTGTTGGTATTAACTGGTTGCTTAGAACTAGATTTGGTGATGGAATGAGAGCACTTGCTATTACATATTCAATTTGGCGTAAAAATGTTTTGAAACCTGATAATAAAACTGTTTATAGTAATGTGGCAGAAAATGGACCATTTGAAAACTTTTGTGCTAGTGCAGCACTTGCTAAAGCATACTTAGTTTATAAAGATGAAGATTTAGTATTTGCAAATTGGTGTTTAAGAAGTGCTAAAGAAGATTTTGAATTTGCAAAAATTGGATATGAACAAGGAATATATACAAAACGTTGGGGACCAAATATTGATTCTCAAGTATGTGGACACGGTATAATAGCTGCAGTTGAACTTTATAAATGTACTTTGGATTTTAGTTACATTGATATTGCTGCATCCTATGCAAAAGTAGTGTTAGCTTGTCAACAAAGCACTGATCCAGACTGGGATATACCTCTAAAGGGATTCTTTTATGAAGATCCAATGCATAAGTGGATGTTAACTTACGAACATCGTGGACATGAACAATCGCCAGTTCAAGGACTTTGTATGCTTTGTGATGTAGCAAAAGGTCATGCAGAATATACTAATTGGATTAAAGGGGTAAAGTTATATCGTGAATATGTATTAGAATCTATGAAATTAACGTATCCATATGGACTTGTACCCGGACATGTATATGTTTTAGATAAGTTAAATAGTGATCGTTTTACAATTCCAGCAAGTTATGGTACTATACCAGAAGGTATGGAAATTTTAAGAAATCAAGCAAGAAGTGGAAAAAAATTAGCTGAAGGTGTATATTTAAGAATTTTTCCTATTGCCGTTCAACGTCGAGGCTATCATGCTACATTATTAAGTAAAACTAAAGCGATAAGTCTTATTGCAAATGTTTTAAATGATCAAGAGTTAAAACAAATAGCTATTGACCAGCTTGAATGGGTTATGGGGAAAAATCCTTTTGCATCAAGCACAATGTATGGATGTGGATATAATTATCATCCTTTATATGTAGCATTTTCTCGTCAAATGGTTGGTGCTTTACCAGTTGGGATTATGACAAAAGGTGATAACGATATGCCTTATTGGCCAGTAAGAGACCATGCAGTGTTTAAAGAAATTTGGGGACATACAACAGGTAAGTACTTATGGGTGCTTGCAGATTTAATTAAAAAATAAGAAAGAAGGTTTTAGTTATGGATTTAAATAATTATACTTTATTATGCGATTTTTATGAATTAACAATGGCAAATGGATATTTCCAGACAGATTATAAAGAAACTATTACTTATTTTGATTTATTTTATCGTAAGAATCCTGATAAAGGTGGTTTTGTAATTTTTGCTGGTCTTGAAAGTGTAGTTGATTATATCCAAAATTTACATTTCTTTGATGATGATATTGAGTTTTTAAGAAGTAAAGGTATCTTTTGTGAAGAGTTTTTAGAATATTTAAGAAACTTTAAATTTACAGGTGATATATATTCTGTAAAAGAAGGTACACCAGTATTTCCATATGAACCAATTATGACAATTCGTGCTAAAGCAATCGAGGCACAACTTATTGAAACTTACCTTTTACTTGCAGTAAACCATCAATCTTTAATAGCTACTAAAGCAAGTCGTATTGTAAGAGCTGCTGAGGGGCGTCCTGTAATGGAATTTGGTAGTCGACGTGCTCAAGGTACAGCTGCTGCTATTTTAGGTGCAAGAAGTGCTTATATTGCTGGTGCAAGTGGTACTGCTTGTACAATAGCAGATGAAGAATATGGCGTTCCATCACTTGGTACAATGGCACATTCATGGGTACAAATGTTTGATACTGAATATGAAGCATTTGAAACATATTGTAAATTATATCCTAATAATGTTGTTCTTTTAGTAGATACTTATGATGTGTTAAAATCAGGTGTTCCTAATGCAATTAAAGCTATTAAAGAGATTTTACTTCCAATGGGAATAAAAAAAGCTGGTATTAGAATTGATTCTGGTGATATTGCTTATTTATCTAAAAAAGCACATGCGATGTTTGTTAAAGCAGGACTTCCCTGGGTAACAATTTGTGTATCTAATGGACTTGATGAAAGATTAATTAGTGAACTTATCAATCAAAATGCTTGTGTTGATTCTTTTGGTGTTGGTGAAAGATTAATTACAGCATCAAGTGATCCAGTTTTTGGTGGGGTTTATAAACTTGTTGCGATAGAAGATAAAGATGGTAATATTATTCCTAAGATTAAAATAAGTGAAAATGAAGCTAAAATAACAAATCCAAGTTATAAAAAAATATATCGTTTATTCGAACGAGATACAGATAAAGCTATTGCAGATGTGATGTGTTTACATGATGAAGTAATAGATGATAGTAAACCTTATGAAATCTTTGATCCTAATTATACATGGAAAAGAAAAATGGTTGAAAACTTTTATGTTGAACCTTTACAAGTACCTGTATTTATAAATGGTGAACTTGTATATGATTTGCCAACATTACCTGAAATTAGAAAGTATTCCGCTATAGAGTTAGGGCGTCTTTGGGAAGAAGTAAAAAGATTTGATAACCCTCATACTTATTATTTCGATTTATCACAAAAACTTTGGGATTTAAAACATGAAATGTTAAGAAGAGGAAGAAAGGTTTAGAATGGAAGAAAAAATTGTTATTAAAAATAAAAAGGGATTAATACCTTGTATTATTGCATGCTTTTTTACATTATGTGCAATTATAAGTTGTATATATTTTGGAATTATGATCAAAGAACACTTTGATTTACAAGCTTCAGCTGAAAATTTTGAAGGTCTTGGTTCGATTGGTATTATACTTGTTGCGGTAATATTTGCTGGTGTTTCAATTATTTCATCACTTGTTAGCTCCTTATTTAGTCTTATAACAATTATTAAATCAAATAATAAATTCAGAATTATTACAATCATTACTTTAGGATTAAACTTATTAATTATTATTACAAATGTTATTTTGTTTATTGTCTTAAGACAAGGATAAGTTTGAAAGGAGTCATTTCATGAAAAAACTACTTGCTACAGATTTAGATGGAACATTACTTAAAAATGATAAAACAATTTCCGAGTTTACAATTAGTAAAGTTCATGAAATGATTAATGAAGGACATTATTTTGTTGTTGCAACAGGTAGACCTTTTTTTAGAATCACGAACATATTAAAAAAATTAGATATAATTAGTGATAAAATCTATTGTATTTGTAATAATGGTGGATTAATTCTTTCAACTGATGGAAGTAAAATTTTATATGAAGAAAATATGCCTCATCCTCATGTTGTTGAATTAATTGATTTAGCAATTAAATATGATGTTAATATGCTAATTTATCAAAAAGATTATATTATTACTGATAATTTAGATGAACATATTACGATATTAAATGGAGAACCGCGTCTAAAAATTATTAATGGTGGAAAAGAAGCATTAAAAGAGTTTCAAAATATTTGTAAAATTGTTTATAATGGTACTCATGAAAAACTATTAGAGTTTAAAAGTAAAGTTTCTACTGAAATATTAAATAAATATAATTTTGTTTTTAGTGGATTAGATTTTTTAGAGGTTAATAATAAATCAATTGATAAAGGTATTGCAGTAAAAAGATTAAGTGAAATGTTAAATATTTGTGATGAGAATGTTTATACCGTTGGTGATGAAGAAAATGATTTATCAATGATTAAAGCAAGTATTAATGGATGTTGTGTATCTAATGCAAACCCTAAATTAAAAGAAATTGCTTCATACATTACTTTATCTAATGAAGAAGACGGAGTAGCACATTTGATTGACAAGAAAATATTAAAAGAAAAAATAATCGTAAGTGCATGCCTTCTTGGGGATAATTGTAAATATAATGGTGGCAATAATTTAAGACAAAGTATCATTGATGATTTAAAAGATTATACAATTATTAAAATATGTCCTGAGGTCTTTGGCGGACTTCCTATTCCTAGGATTCCAGCAGAGATTGTTAAAGATAAGGTCATAAATAAATCAGGAATAGATGTTACTGATAATTATCAAAAGGGAGCAAATATTGCCCTTGAACTTGCAGTAAAACATAATGCAAAAATAGCAATTTTAAAACAAAAAAGTCCATCATGTGGTGTAGGAAAAATTTATGATGGTACGTTTACAAGTACTATTATTGATGGTTTTGGAGTAACTGCAGAGTTATTTAAGAAAAATAACATTAAGCTATATACTGAAGATAATTATCAAGAAATATTAAAGAAAAAGAGTTGATATTATGAAAAAATTTTTAAGATCAGTAATTCTAAAAATGGTTTTAGCAATAATTATAAGTGTATTTGTTGTATTCGGAATTACTGTTGGTGGAATTAGATTACATAGACTTAACTTATCGACGCGTTATAATTTTAATTATTTAACGGGTGGAGCTAATAAGGTCATTTTATTTGTAGCAGATGGCATGGGTGATGAGCATGTAAAGATTACTGAAGCCTATTATGAAAAAGAAATGTTTTTTAAGAACTTTGAAAAACAAGGTCACATTTCTACTGCCTCACTTAATGTATTAAAATCTACTGATAGTGCATCAACAGCAACAGCTTTCGCAACTGGATATAAAGTACATAATAAAGAAATATCGACATTGAAATCAAAAGAATTACCAATCATTACTGAATTTGTAAAAAGAAAATCAATGGGTGTAGGACTTGTATCAACAGATACATTATATAGTCAAACAATAGCTGCATATTCAAGTCATGTAGAAAATGAAGAAAATACTAAAGAGATCATTGAAGATCAAATTAATAGTAATGTCGATTTATTCTTAGGTGCTGGTAGAAGTGCGTATTCTCTTTATAAAGAACAATTTAAAGATAAAGGATATTCTTATTATAATAATTATAAAGATATTGACATTTCTAATAAAAGAATTTTAGGAGTATTTGACGAACAAGGTGATAAGAATACTACAAATACTATCCCGTCACTTGATGTTCTTACAAATATTGCAGTAAAATTTATGGAAAAGAATTTTCCAAATGGTTATTTATTAGTTGTTGAATGTGGTCATATTGATAAAATGAGTCATAATGTTAATGTCTTTGAGATGGTGGATTATCTTGAAAACTTTGATAAAGCAATAGCTAAAACTTATGATTCTTTAAAAGATGATAAAAACACTGCTATTATTGTTGCATCAAATCATGAAACTGGTGGAATTAGATATAACGGAGAAACAAAAGATGAAATTAATAGTATGTCTTTAATCACTTATGATGGTCATACTTTAGTTGATGTTCCTTATTATATATATTTTGGTAATGACAAAGTTAATGAATATTTTTTACCTGCAATAATTGATAATACAGATATTTATAAAATTTGTAAGGCTTTGTTAAGCGATTAGGCTTTTTACAAAGCCTTTTTTTATTTTCTTTCATACAATAATATTGGAGGGAAAAAATGGAATATGTATTATATAGCTTTTTAGCAGGAATGTTTACATGGATATTAACAATTTTAGGATCACTTGCGGTATATAGTGTTAAATGTAATAATAAAAATTTAATTGCAGTATTTTTAGGTTTTGGTGGAGGTGTCATGATTGCAGCAAGTTTTTTTAGTTTGTTACTTCCAGCAATTGATTTTTGTGCTATTTTAAATTATCAGTCATGGTTAATTTGTATTATAGGTTTTATTATTGGAGTATTGATTATTTTAGTAATTGATTATATTTTAAGTAAGAAAGAACAAGATACAAAAACTGACAAAAATAATATTTTAATGGTTTTAGCAGTAATTATCCATAATATTCCTGAAGGACTTGCGATAGGGGTAGCTTTTGGTTCAGTAGCATCAGGAATAACTAGTTCTAGTTTAATTGCAGCGATTATGTTAGCAATTGGAATTGGACTTCAAAATTTTCCAGAAGGAGCAGCGATAAGTATACCACTTGCAAGTACAGGAATGTCTAAACATAAAGCTTTTTTCATTGGTGCACTTAGTGCTATTGTTGAACCTATTGCAGCAATAATTGGAGCTGTTTTAGTAAGTATTGTGGAACTTGCTTTACCACTTGTTTTAGTAATTGCCGCTTCAATTATGATTTTTGTAGTAATTGATGAAATTTTATCAGTTTCACACACATATCACCAAAGATTAACTAGTATAGGATTTATTATAGGATTTATAATTATGATGATTTTAGATTTAGCATTCAGTTAAAAAAAGCTCCATTTGGAGCTTTTTATGTTGTAAGTTTTAAATGGCAAGAAGGGTTATACAGTTATAACCCTTCAAATGTATAACTATGCAGCAAGAGCACAATTAATAACACAAGTAATTGGGTCAAAACATTGAACACAGCAGATGCAATTGATTCTTACAGTAACTGTATAAGTAGTACATGTTAATTCATCATTAACAACAGATAAAAGTCTAAGTACTACGATGTCACCTTTAACTTCTTCAACTCTAAAACGATTAGAAAACTCAGTAGTATTTCCAATTGGGACAGTTAAAGCATCATTACATAAGTACACTGCAATTGGTTTAGTATTAAATACAGGAGCAATAACGCAAGTATTACAAGTACCGATTGCGTTAGCTTGGATTGCATCTTTTTGCATTTTATCAATACGTCTTAGAAGTTCACCAATAGAACCGTTATTATTGTTGTTATTTGTAGTGCTTGCAATTTCTAAACATGCCATTTATTTCACCTCACTTACACTATATAATATGAGTTATTAAAAAAAATGTCTAGGTTAAAGTTGTAATAGTTGAAAAAAAAGTAAAAATATTATATAATATTATTAGTTATAAATAATGGAGGTATCATATGTTTTTAAAAGTTGAACCACAAGTTTTCCCAATTTTATTCCCATTATTATGTATCTTTGTACCAGTTATTATTTTATTATTTGTAGTTCTTATTAAAAAGATTGTTAAATCAGTTAAAAGATCTCGTGATTTTAAAAAGAATGCTGGATTTGATTATGAAGTATATTTTGGTGGAAGTGAAAATATTGAAAATGTTGAAATTAAGATGTCTAGAGTTAATGTAACTGTAAAAGATCTTGAAAAAGTAGATTTTGACAAATTAAAAGAACTTAATATGGGAATCTTAGTTGTTGGTAATGTTGTTAAATGTGCATCAGCAGAGTTTGTTGCTGCAGTAGAAAGTAGTTTAAATAAATAGTATATATTATTTGTTAAAAAAAACTTGTTTGTATGATAACAAACAAGTTTTATTTTTTTAATGCTGTAGATAGTTTACTTACTAAATCTTTTCTAAATTCACTTGATGAGTTACTCCAAACAAGTTCTAAAAAGACTCCAAGGCCTGGTAGTGTTTTTTCTTGATTTGAAGAGATGGCTTCATTTATTGTTTGATGAAGTTCTTCGTTAGATGAATTTTTAAAGTTTTCGATTATTGCATTTCGAACATTAATTTCCATAATTATTAATCTCCTTTTATATTAGTATGTACTAAAATTATTATCTTATGCTCATTTTTATGTAATTTTTTTTAAAATATGGTATACTAATTAATAGATTAAAATAGAGGTGAATTATGGTAGACTTTAAACAAATAGTAGAAAAAAATAAAGAATTAATTATTAAGAAGACTCAAGAATTAATTCAAATTCCAAGTGTTTTAGATGAAAATACAATTAGTGAGGAAGCCCCTTTTGGTATAAAGATTAAAGAGGCACTTGATTATATGATGAATTTAGCGCGTGAAGATGGTTTTGAAACTGCTGTTGATGGTGGGTATGCAGGACATGTAAATTATGGTAATAAAGATGGAAAAATTATTGGTGTGCTTTGTCACTTAGATGTTGTACCAGAAGGAACTGATTGGTTATATCCCCCTTATAGTGCAACTATAGTAGATGGTAAAATGTATGGACGTGGTACTACTGATGATAAAGGACCTACAATGGCTGCATATTTTGCACTTAAATTTATTAAAGATGCAGGTATTAAGTTAAAAAATCAAATTAGAATTATCTTTGGAACTGATGAAGAAACTGGTTGGCGTGGAATTAGTCATTATTTACAGAATTTCCCAATGCCTGATTTAGGATTTGCTCCTGATGCAAGTTTCCCATTAATTTATGGTGAAAAAGGTCGTATGAGTTATGATTTAACTCTTAATAAATGGGATGATGAAGATATTTTAGTATCTATTACTGGTGGAGAACGCTATAATGTTGTTTTAGAAGAAGTTAAAGCTGTTGTTAAAAAAGATCTTTCAAATGAATTTGAAACTTTTGCAAGAGCTAATAATTTAGAATACAATGTATCTTTTAATAATGGTTTATGTGAACTTACTTTAAAAGGTAAGGCAGCTCACGCTATGGAGCCATTTAAAGGTATTAATGCAGGTACTTATATGTGTGAATTCTTAAAAGATTATTCTAATAACTTAATGGTTAAATATGTAGCAGAAAAACATCAATTAAGTCATTGTTGTGAAAAATTAGGTCTTGATTATGACGATTATGAAATGGGTCAAATTACTTGTAATATTGGTATTATGAATATTTCTAAAAAAGAGACACGTGTTACTTTAGATCTTAGATACCCAGTAAGATATGATACAGAGAATTTTGATACTAAATTAAAAGCTATTTTAAGTGCTTATGAATTAAGTGTAACTTCACAAACAAATAAAACTCCTCATTATGTAGCACCTACTGATGATTTAGTTAAGTTATTATATGAAGCATACGTTAAAAATACTGGTGATAATGTCAATAAACCATTTACAATTGGTGGTGGTACATATGCTAGTATCTTAGAACGTGCTGTTGCATTTGGTATGATGATGCCATATGAAGAAGAACTTTGTCATCAAAGAAATGAATATTTGAATTTAGATACATTATTTAAGGGCATTTTAATATATATTGATGCAATGCTTGCATTAGGTGAAGTAGATGCGTAGAAGAAATGCTAAAAATGCTCACGAAAGAGTAATTGCAAGAAGTGGTTTAATGGTATTAGATCCAGCTCTTTATAAAGGTAAATGGAGTACTTTATTTGGTAACAATAACCCTATTTATCTAGAAATTGGTATGGGTAAGGGAAAATTTATTATTGAACATGCAAGACGTAATCCAAATATTAATTATATTGGTATTGAAAAGTTTGAAGGTGTAATTATTCAAGCATGCGACAAATTAAAAGAAAATGAACCTAAAAACTTACATTTAGTTGCGGGAGATGCGACAAATTTATTAAATTGGTTTGAAAAAAATGAGATTGCAAAAATATTTTTAAACTTTTCAGACCCGTGGCCTAAATCACGTCATGCGAAAAGAAGACTTACTTATAAAACATATTTAGATATGTATAGAATAATATCAAATGGTGAAATTGAATTTAAAACTGATAATAGAGAATTATTTGAATTTAGTTTAGTATCATTAAATGAAAATAATTGGCAGTTTTTAGATTTAACATTTGATTTACATAGTAAAGAAGAAGATATAATTACTACAGAATATGAAGATAAATTCTCCGCAAAAGGAAATCCGATTTATTTTGTAAGAACTAAATATAAAGGTGATTAATATGAAAGGTATGATGTTATTTGCTGATAGCTTTGAAGATATTGAAGCTTTAGGTACATTAGATTTAATTAGAAGAGCAAAAATTGATATTGATACTGTAAGTATTACTGGTAAAAAAGAAATATTAACTCAATCAAAAGTATATGTACTTGCTGATAAGTTAATTGAAGAAGTTAATTTGGACGAATATGATTTTCTGATTATTCCAGGTGGTGCAGCTGTTATGAAGACACATCTTAACTCACCTATTACTGAAAGTGTTGCAGTATACTTTTATAAAAAACATGCTCTTATTGGTTGTATTTGTGCAGCTCCTAGTATTCTTGGTAAATATGGAATGTTAGAAGATAAAAAGTATACTTGTTTCCCTAGTTTTGAAAAACTAGTTGTAGGTGGTGCTTATTTAGGTGAAGAAAAAGTAGTGGTTGATGATAATATTATTACATCTAAAGCAGCTGGAACTACGTTTTTATTTGCATATGAAATTATTAAGTATTTAAAAAGCGAATCTATTGCAAATCATATTATAGAAACTGTTTTTTATAA
>JAZSIL010000290.1:0-3555 GCA_045533785.1 Bacilli bacterium | reverse complement strand
ATAATTCATTATTATTATCATCTATAAATTCTACTGTTACTTCATATTCTTTATAAAATGTTAAATAAAATTCATAAGCACCTTGTGTAATAATAAGGTTATTATATCCATTTACTAAATAAACAGAGTCACCATCAATTTTTATGTCATGTTGTTTTGTTTCAATTTCATAATCATCAGTTGTAGAAACATAATCAGACAAAGAAATAAAATCAACATCTTTATCAATCTTAAGATAGTATTCTCCATTCTTATTTTCCATATTTATAATCTTAATGGAAGTTTTATTACAAGAAGAAATAAACAATAATGTCAAAAATGCAAAAATAAATAAAATCTTTTTCATATTATCTTCCTTTCAATATCAGTATAACATATAAGAAAAGAAAAAAAGAGACTTTTAATAATAAAAGTCTCAATATTTTAATTAAAATCCAACGTAACGATTCTTGATATATGCTTTAACATCATCAGTTAAATTTTCAGCTACTTCTTCTACTGTTAAATATTGATAATTTAAAGTAGTTCCTTCAGGTAAAGGAAGTTGAGCTAAGAATTCATTAAATTGATTTTCAGCACGTTTAGCTTCTTCATCATAAGATGCTTGGAAGTTAGCTAAAGCTGTGAAACTTGATTCTTTAGATACATTCCAACCAATATTTAAAAGTGTAACTTTTTTACCTTGGTAAGCTTCAGGATTAGCAAGAACATCACTATAAATAGCAACTAATGCTTTAAATGCATCATATCCATTAAAGTATACATAATTAGCTTTTTTAGCAAAGTTTCTCCAAAGTTGAACAGCTTCATCATTATCAAATAAGTATCTATCACCAAATTGATATGCCCACATACTTTGACGGAATGGTTGATAGAAGTGTTCTAAGAAATCTGTTTGAACAAAGTCAATAGCATCAGCATAATTAACAATTGCATTGAATTCAGATTTTGGAGCACTAATTTCTTCAGGACGATCACGCATAGGTTCAGCAGCAATTACTTCAAATTCTACACCATATTCTACTTGAGAAGGATCAAGTTCAAGACCTGCAAGTACATTATAAGCAAGTACGCTTGCAGAACTTAATGAATGCATTTTAGGAGGATATACAACTCCAGTTTTTGCATTACGATGCCATTTAACATATTCAACATCTAATTCTTTATAAGCATCTAATAATTCATTATATTCTTCACCAAAGAAGTTATCTTCAAGATTAGCAACATATCCTTCATAACGTGGAAAGAAAATAGTTTTTTCATCAAAACGTTTATTAAACTCTCTTGAAATTAATTTTCTTTCTTCATCAACTTGTGGATTCCACTTAATTGAATATTCAGGATCACCTTTTGCATTCATTGCCATTGTAATTTTACCTTCAGCAACTAAAGTACCTAAAGCCATATAAACTTCTTCTGCAGGTAAAACATCTTTTAAAGCATCTACAATCTTACGATATGATGCAGCAACAAAAGGGATTTGTTGTAATACTTTTAAAACTTTTTCTTCTTGTGTTAACATATTAATCTCCATTCTTCATTAATTTCTTTCTATAATATTATATCAATTTTTGACAAAAAAAACAAATAATTAATCTTGTAATTTTTTAAATTTAAAGAGGCATTTTTAAATCAATTATTAATTATTTCCTAATAAAAATAAAAACAATAAGTTACACTTTTATGCAACTTATTGTTGTCTATATTATTCCTCAGATTCCTCAGTCGAATCATCAATCTTTTCGTTAATAGTAATTTTAATTGTTTCAATCTTTTGATTTTTAACTTTTTGAACACACAATTCAATATTATCAAACTCTACAACTTCACCACCTTTAGGGAAAGTATCAAGTGTTGATAAAATTAAACCACCAATAGTATCGTAATTACTATTTTCTTCATCAAATTCTAAATCTAAATCTCGATTTACTTCTTGAATTGGTGTATCACCATTAACTAAATATTGATTATCATTTAATCTAATGAAGTTCTTTTCATCGTCATATTCATCATAAATATTTCCAACTACTTCTTCAACAATATCTTCCATTGTTGCAATACCAGAAACACCACCAAATTCATCTAATAAAATAGCTATTTGATTTTTAGTATCTTTCATAACTTGGAATAATTTATTTATCTTCATCATGTCTCTAACGTATAAAGCTTTTCGCATTACTTTGTCTATTTTAACGTTTTCAACACCTTTTTCAATTATTTCTTGCATCAAATCACGTACGTGAATCCATCCAATAATATTATCTCTTGTTTCTTTATAAACAGGAATACGTGTAAATTTTTGTTCAAAAATATCAGTTAAATATTCAGTTAAAGGTTCTTCCACATCAATCATAAATACTTTAATACGTGGTGTCATAATGTCTGTTGCAGTAAGATCATTAAATTTTAAAACACTTTCAATCATTTTTTGTTTTTCAACATCAAGTGTCCCATCTTCTACACCTTCTTCAACAACAGAAATTATTTCTTCTTCAGAAACTTTTTCCTCAACTAAATACTTATTTATACCGATTAACTTAGTCAATAAATTACAAGTACCAGATAATACTTTTACAAGAGGAATAGTAATTATTCTAACAAAATTTATCATCCCAGAAACACTCATTGAAATCTTTTCAGGAAATGCTAGTGCAATTTTTTTAGGTAATAGTTCACCAAAAACTAATGTCAAAAACGATAATAATAATGTAATTACTACTACTGCAATTAAACTTGCATGTGGTACATTTAACGAATTCAACCAATTTCCTAATAAATCAGCTATACTACCTGCAGCAGTAGCAGATGAAAAGAATCCAGCTAAAGTAATTCCAACTTGGATTGTCGATAAAAAGTTAGTCTGATTTTCATTTAACTTTTGTACTAATTTTGCTTTCTTATTGCCCTCTTTTGCTAAGATTTCAATCTTTGTCTTATTTGCGGATATTACTGCCATTTCAGACATCGCAAAGAAAGCATTAATAATTGTTAATACAACAATTATAATGATTTGCAGTAAAATACTATCAGCGTCCGCGTCCGCGTCATCATTTGATTCCATAAATCTCCTTCTTTGATCATAATTATTGTTCTAATATTATGATTCTTAACTATTATACCAAATTTTTAGTAAAATGTAAAGCATTTATACTTAATTAGTCTTTTTAAGCTCTGATATAGTTTTAATTTTAACTTTCACATTTACTCCATAATATCTTTAATTTGATAAATTATATCTTTTATATACTGAGTCATTGCAGAATCGTTTATTAAATTTAATTCAGTTAAGATACCATTATAATCATATTCCTTAAGTTCTTTAATTAATGTATCATAAGTAGAATTATTCTTAATTTCATAATAATTTTCAATCTTATCTATTAAATCTTTTATGACTGCTGTTTTTTTCTTTTCAATTGAAGAAATCTCTGAAACAAAATCACAGTGAAAACTATTCTTAAAAATCTCATAAAAACTTTCTTTTAAATAATCTCTTGTATGATATAAAATATAACCATTATTACTTGCAGCTTCTACTTGCATCATTAATTCATT
>JAZSIL010000267.1:0-6328 GCA_045533785.1 Bacilli bacterium | reverse complement strand
ATTATATTTATAATATTCTTTCAAATAAGGAAATAAAATCTTATGTTTATTTATAACATAAATATATGCATCATAAATAGCTTCAAACGATATATTTCTTTTATAATTATCAGACCATTTCTTGATATGAAATGTATTACCTATATAATTCTTTATTTTAGAAAACATAATGTTAGAACATTTTAATATAAATAAAAAGGCTAGTGTAACACGTACACTAGCCCTACCATGGAAACAATTGAACTTGTGTTCTTATTCAAGAAAATTATTTCTTATTCTACTAATAATTTCTTCTTTTGTAGATGTTCCAAGAATTTTATCAATTAGTTCATTTTCTTTTATAAACAAAGTTGTTGGAAAATCTTTAATATTATATTTTTTTACAAGATCTTCAACTTCACGTTCTTTAAAATCATAACATCCAAAAGAAATATTTTCTACTTTGGCTTCAAGATAGGCATTAGAAACAATACGTTTCATAATATCACATCCTTCACAGCCTTCAGTTGTAATTAATACTACTCTATTCATGATTATCAGATTTACCTCCTTCATTTTCGTCATGACTTACAGGAGTGTTAACTATTTTAGCAACACGCTCAAGATATTCGCCGTTCTCAAAGAAGATACCTTCATTGTTAAGACGACATTCAAGAGCACGAAGATAATTACGCATACTCATAAGTTGCATACACTTATTGGCATACTCGCTCATATTACGGAACAAATCATCTTGTGTTTGATTATTCTTAATATCGGTATGAATATTAAGACCATTATTTCCATAAAGGAAGTTATCAAGTTTTTCAATTTTAATAATAAGTTCAGAATGTTCCTGAACCATACGAGCAACATAATCTTTCATAATATAAATATTTTAAGTTTGTTTTAAGTTTAGTACTAAAAATTTATCTATTGTGATTATTAATAAATTCATCAATTAATTTATAACCATCACCAATAATATCATAATTTATTTGTTTACATAAAGCAATAGTCCAATAAAATGAACTAATTCTTTTTTAAGTTGTAATTCTAAGTCTGCTATTTTAGCTTTAAGTTCTTCAGTATCGTGATTATACTTATCAGTAAGCCATTTAGCATACATTTCATTACTGACTTGAGGTCTAGTTCTACGTTTCTTCTTTTTATCAGCTTCAAAATTTATCGGAGTAATATTACTTTCCTGTACTTCCATAACCACCGTCTCCACGTTCAGTTTCAGAAAGTTCTTCAACTTCTACGAACTTAATAGGAATGACTTCTTGAATTTTAATTTGAGCAATACGTTCACCAATTTTATAAGGAGCTTCAAGATTATCAGGATTATTGTTCTTAAATACAACCATAACTTCTCCACGATAACCAGAATCAACAGTACCAGGAGAATTTGTCATATAAGCATCAGTTTTACAAATAGAACTACGAGGACGAATAACCATTTCATAACCTTCAGGAATTTCCATTGCAAGACCGGTTCCATAAACAAATCCTTTAACATCATCATAATGTAATGATGTAGCCGTTAAATCCATACAAGCATCTCCTGATTTAGCATAAGTAGGAATAACAGCGTTAGGATTAAGTTTTTTAATTTTAACTATAATTGGTAATCTAGTACCATTATTATTTCTTTCATCCATAATTAAAGTAATTTGATTATTAATACTATTATTATTTATTAGTGCAAAACGATACAAAGATACAACTATTATTTGAATTACCAAACATTTTATTAAAAAATTTTTAATATTGTGTTTAGTAGTAGTTTCAAGACAATGTTTATAAATTTCATCTTCTTTACGGGGGATTTATAGTCTAAGTACCTTAGCATGATAACTAAAATTATTTAGATTGACATTTAATCCCCCGTAAGAAGCATGAGATATAGTTTTAGTTACTTAAATACATTAAAAAATCCAGCAAAATAAAGAAGAGTAATATTAATACTTAATGCTATAAGTTCATGCCAAATATTATATCTACCTTCTTTAGGTTCGCCATGCTTTATAAGATATATTCCAATATCCATTCCATAAAGCATTAGAAAAATTATTGCAGCAATCATATTTTATAGTTTTAATTTATGTTAAGCAGCTTTAGCAATTTCATAAGCTGAAATTATACCTTTTTGCATAATATTTTGAGCATTACCATAAAGTAAACTTTCAAAACGTTTATCTCCTTTTAGGTTTACTACATTAGAATAAAAACCTGTAACGGCATTATAAGCACCCCAAGCAGTACCAGCAATCTGCTGCTGACCAATACCATCCATATAATAGTCATACATACTTTGAATCATATTGGCTTTGCGAACAGAAATACCAGTTGCTTCAAGTGTCATATAATTACGTTGAATAAGCTTTTTATAACCTAGTTCTGAATCATAATTAAGAAGAGCTTCGCGTTCTTTATCTGTAAGATTAAGATTTGCTAAATATTGTAATACTTCTTCATCTTTCATCTTAATTGTATAAAGAGCTGCATAAAGTTGTTGTGCGTCTTTTGCTTTTTCACAAGCAATACGTAACACTTCAGCACCTTGATGAAGTTTATCTTTTGCGGATTCTGTATGACGAATACGAATATAACTATCAGCTTTATTAAGTGCAGAGTTAAGACAATTAGTACAAAACACACGCACAGGAGTAAACATAATAGTTAAACTACTAGTACCATCGTGAGAATTTGTAAATACAAGATAATTCTCAATAGGATCTTTCATACCACCATCAAGAGTAATCTCGGTTGTGCGTTTAATCTTAGCAGTAACAAAAATCTTATGTCCATAACCCATTGAACCAGCATATTGCCATTCACATTTATCAGGACCAATAGCCTCATCAAAGAAAGTAAAAGCATCCATATTTTGGACAACTTCATATTTACTTTTAATAAGACCAAGAGGAATATTCTTGTCTGTACGATAGGTAGCATAAGCTTCAGGAAGGTTTCTATAAATAAAACCATTACGAGCAAATGTACCATTGAGTTCATCAATTGCGTTTATTTCATTATTATCTCCAATAGTAAAAGGCATTTGGGCAACAAGGTCGCATTTTTTAACAACCCAATCAAGATTAGCTTTATGCATAACTTCGTGAGAAGTTAAACAACATTTAACATCTTGACCAATACCATGTTCCCAAGGAAGACCATTTCTTGTAAATCTAGCCATAATTTATAACCAATCATAAAATATTATACTTTCTTCATCAGCTTGCATATATACAACATCAAATAAAGTTTCACTTGTATGTTGAGATATTTTAACAGGAGTGTTATTAGGAATGTTCTTTTCTTTACATTCTTCTACAAATCGAAGCAAATCTTCAAATGTAGCACCTCCACCGGTAATTATTTGAATATGTGCCATAGCTTACTTAATTGTTAGAGATTCATTAGTACCAAGTTTAGCAAGATTAGGCATACAAGAACCTTTCTCTTTTAGTTCAGATTTAATAGCAGTTTTGGATACACTAGTAGAAAGTTTATAGAAATCACTATATTTCACAATCTCACGAAGAGCAGGATACCCTTCACCAGTAGCCAAGTCTTTAAGAGGAATAGTAAGAGATAAATCAACATTGATGTGGTCTAAGTCATCACCACATGCTGCCATATCTGTATTTTGTGCAACATCAGTTACAATTTCACTTCTTTCAATATGGTCAATAACACCAAGTTGATTACATTCTTTATTGAAAGTAACCATACGTCCGAGATAATCTCCAACATATTTTACAAGAGGTTCGTTGATTTCAACAACTTGAGTCTTACGAATAGAAACTTCACCAGTACCATAATCGAGATATTTAACACCAGTTTTCTTAGTGTCACCAAATTCATTAATGGCATTAATGATAATCTCTTTAAGTTTCTTAGCAACTTTTTCTTTTCTATCATACAATGTTTTAAGTCTTGCTTGCTCAACTTTAATAGCAGCCATATCACCATCAAGAGTCTTAATAACATTAGTATAATCTTCTACTTTACTTTTAAATTCTTCTTGAGTAATGGCGAGCTTATCCTCAAGTTCAGGAGTAAGCTCACCACCATTTTCCTCAAGTTCATCAAAGATAGCAAGTAAATCTTGTTGTATTTGATAAATATTCATAATTAATAAATTTTAATTTTCATAATAACTACCACGAGTGCTTATTTTGTATATTTCTTCTATTGTATCACGAATTTGGTCATTAGATATGGTATATTTGTATTTAATGGAGTCTTCAGCTTCATCATAAGCGTTATACTTATCTATAATCTTACCACAAATTATAGAAATATCATCAAGTTGTGTATCTTGAGCAGCTTCTATAGTAAGGTCTCTAGAAAAATATTTCCAACCAAGAATAGTAACTGCTATAAGCAATGTACAAGTAATAATTGTAACGTAAAGCATAATATATAATTAATTAATTAAGTTCAACTTCTTTTAATTTATTTGTACGTTGACGCTTACGATAAGCAAGCATCATAATAGAATAACAAGCTAAATCCATAACAGTATCTTCAAGAGTTTCATCTTTAACTTGTTGTTCTTTATTATCTTTTGTAATTTCAACAAGACGATTACATTTATCAAAAATACGACCAATACCGTATTTAATACCAATAGCGTCCATTCCTTTATCAAAAGAATTACCATAATCAGCATTCTTTTTAGAATAAAGTGTAATACAGTCTTGTGCAACGTCTGCAAAGTCTTCAACTTCTTGAGTTTTAAGCTCATCAGGAATAGTTAATTCAATGTTTGCCATAATTTTTAATTTATTAAATAGGTTCATTAATTTGATTATATCTAATTCTTCATTAGTAAACATGTAACTGCATTGACTTGGTTTAAATCCCCAATAGCAAATTAAATCTTCATTATCTTCAAAATCTTCAGGTTTTTTATCTGCAGAATAAAGATCTAGACAAAATATTCCAATAGAACAAAAATCTATAATATAACAATATTTATACTTCATAACTTAATCTTGTTTAGTTGTAGCATCTCCTTCTACTTGATGAGCAGAAAATTCAGGTTCACTTGGTCTATAAACAAGATACCACAAATCTTTTTCACAAAGTATATCTCTAGCAAGACTTGCAATAGCTTTCATATTAGGATGAGGAGTACCTGTTTTACCAAACAAACGAAGATCAAAGAAATGACGCCATTGATGAGGAAAAGCAGTATAAACTACATCAGATTTAGTAGCAAGAGTAAGAACTTCACGAGCTTGTTGAGGTTTCCAATCCAAACGACGAAGATTGTTATAGCAAATGTTAGTAAAAACAATAGCAGCACCATAATAGTCTACTCCAGTAAATGGAGAATGAACATCATCCATTTCATTAGTAATTATATTATATATAGTTTCAAGCCAATCTATTTTAGTTCTTTCTTTGAGAACAACATCATCTACAGGTTCAAACCAAATAGGAGGAACAATATTAGTTTCTCCATTACCGTGTTTTTCTTTAGTATAATCACAATAACGAGTACTTTCTTCAGCAATACTATTAGCACGCATACGATTTCCTTCTCTAGTTACACCAATATTAGTAGTAAATTTTAAAGTAATACGAGGAGTATGCCATTGTGTAGGTTCAGATATAAGTTGTTTCATAATATCTTCCCAGCCATTTTCAACAATAACTCTATAATTTGTTGTTATACACATTGTTGTTTCATTTGTATCATGGTCTGTATGAAGATTAACTATAGAATAAGGATTAAACATAAATAAAGTTTGAACATATCCGAATATTTCTCTTTGTTTTACAAGTTCATTGTTTTTATACCAAGGTGCTCTATAAAGTTCACTACCTTCATTTATATCTGTACGCATTGTTAAATAAACAGTTCCATGCTCAAGCATAGCAGTATGATCACTATAAATCATATGTTGAACAAAAGCTTCAGCAGAATCTTCAGTTATTTTATCTTCTGATTTATAACAAGTTCTACCTGCTTTTTCAATTTGCTTAAATATCCCATTAAGAGTGTTATCACTTTGTGGAATATATTCTACATTAGGATTAATTATTTTCATATTTTAAATAGTTATTTGCAAGGGCTTCAACCCTGTCATATTCCTTGGCTGTAAATGCTTTTTCAAGCATATCGTTAGCATTTTGCTTTTGCTTTGCAATAGCCTCGTCAATTTCCTTTTTCTTATCAGCACTTAGCTCTGCTACAAGCTCCTTGTAGCCGTTAAGGTCAAAAATTGGCTCACCTAAAATTAGGCTTTCTATGCTTCGCGCGTGATTTTTTGCAAGGAATGAGTACATTACAAGGGTGTCGTTTTTGCCCTCGTAAGCTACAAGGCTA
>JAZSIL010000224.1:0-13488 GCA_045533785.1 Bacilli bacterium | reverse complement strand
TATATAATGTATGGTTAATTGAACTTGATAGAGTGTTTGATTTATATGGGATAGAGTATGTTGTTAAATATAAAGATTTAATATATTATGCAAGTATCATAAAAGATATAATTGAATTTTTTGGCGATATTAATATAAATGATGAAAATCTTGGTGATTATTTTCTTGCGTTATATAAAAGTATATTAGACAATAATATGGATGATTTTGAGCAATTTGTGCTATATGGAGAAGATTTGGTAGATCAACTCTGTGAGCATTTTGAATTGGTTGTAAATAAGTTAGATGAACAAATAGAATTTCTATATACACTTTTTACAAAAAACAATTAAATGTATTGATTTGTTCAAGAAAGTATTATATAATCGTACTATAGTGAGCAAACTGATATATAATATTTAGTTTGTAAATTAAATAATTTAATAATAAATGGTTATTATGGTATTACTAAAATAATTGTAATACCTTTTCTATTAAATAGTTGTATTTCAAACCATTGCGATTGAATAAAGAATAAAAATATGGTATACTATATAATAATGAATAAGAAAGAAAGGAGTTCCACATGAAAGTTAGATTTAATAATGTAAATTTTTCTTATGATGAAGAAAGTGTTGTCTTAAAGAATTTTAATCTTACAATTAATGATGGTGAAATGGTTGCAATACTAGGTCATAATGGAAGTGGTAAAAGTACTATCGCAAAAATCATGATGGGACTTTTAGAAGTTGAAAATGGAGAAATATATATTAATGATAAATTATTAAGTGCTGATACAATTGAAGAATGTCGTAATCATATGAGTATCATTTTCCAAAATCCTGATAACCAGTTTGTTGGTGTAACAGTTAAAGATGATATTGCTTTTGGGCTTGAAAACAAAAATCTACCACGTGAAGAAATTATTAAAAGAATTGATAAATATTTACGCTTGGTAAGTATGGAAAAGTTTATTGATCATGCACCTGAAGAATTATCTGGGGGTCAAAAACAACGTGTTGCAATTGCTGGGGCACTTGCAATGGAATCAGAACTGATGATTTTTGATGAATCTACTTCAATGTTAGATCCTAAAGGAACTAAAGAAGTAAATGAAATGATAAAGAAAATTAAAAACGAAAATAATAAAACAATTGTTGTAATAACACATAATTTAGAAGAAGCAAGTTATGCAGATCGAGTTATCGTTTTAAATAGTGGTGAAGTTGTTGCAGATGGTACACCAATGGAAGTTTTTAAGAATGAGAAAGTGTTAGAGGCTAGTGGCTTAAAAACAATGGAAAGTGTATCAATCATTCACAATTTAAAAAACAAAGAATTTAAGAATAAAAAAGAAATAGAGGAAGCACTATGGGAATTAACTTTCAACGAGTAAGTTTTAAATACTCATATAATGCACCTCTAACACTAAATGAAGTATCATTAGATATATCTTCTAAAAACGAATTTATATGTATTCTTGGTCATACTGGTAGTGGTAAAAGCACATTAGTTCAAAATATGAATGCTTTATTATTACCTACATCTGGTCAAATCACTGTTTTTGATAAAAGTGTTGTAAAAGTAGTTAAACACCCTTATAAACTAAATACGAAAAAAAATAGACTTAAGTATAACTTTGTTGATAATAAAAAGTTATTCGCACGCGCAAATAAAGTAATATATTCTAGTAACTTAAAAGGTTTAAGAAAACATATTGGACTAGTTTTTCAATTTCCTGAATATCAATTGTTTGAATCAACTGTATTAAAAGATGTAATGTTTGGACCTAAAAACTTTGGGCTTTCTGATGATGAAGCAAAAAGAGCTGCTAAGCGAGCTTGTCAAGTAGTAGGACTGCCTAAAGAGGTACTAGAAAAAAGTCCATTTAGTTTATCAGGCGGACAAATGAGACGAGTAGCTATTGCAGGAATTTTAGCACTTAATCCTGATGTTATTGTTCTTGATGAACCAACTGTTGGGCTTGATCCAAAAGGAAAAGAAGAATTAATGAACTTACTTGTTAATATTCAAAACGAAACATCTAAGACAATAATAATGATTACACATGACATGAATGTTGTTGGTAAATATGCTAAACGTGTAATTGTAATGGATCAAGGTAATGTCGTATTTGATGGATCAAAACGAGATTTATTTGAAGATATTGATCGCTTACATAAATTTAATTTAGACTTACCTACATCAAGTAATCTTGCAGTAAAACTTAAAGAACGTGGTCTTATTACATATACTCATCTTCCTTTATCAAAAGAAGAATTAGAAACAGTGATATTAGGAGGTGACATATATGAATAATATAGCACTAGGCCAATATGTAGATGGAAAAAGTATTATTCATAAATTAGATCCAAGAACTAAATTATTGTCACTAATGCTTTTAATGGTTACAGTATTTTTAATTCCTAAACCTTTATCTAATGATTTAGGTAAAGCAGCATCATTTATTATGCTTGGTATATTTGCGGTATTTATTTTAATTGTTGTTTTATTCACTAAGATATCTTTACTAAAATATTTAAATAGTTTAAAACAACTTGCTTTCTTATTTGTGTTTACATTTATTATTCAAATATTAACTCCTCAAGGCGATAATATCCTAATTCCTAATTTTAATTTAAACTTAAGTATTATTGGGATTTTAATAATTATAGCTTGGATTACGTTATTTATAATATTTAGAAAATTTATTCCATGTAAGTTAATTGTCTTTTTAGGTTTACTTTGTTTATCGTTATATATATTAACATTTGATTTAGGGTATAGTTTCACAACTGTTACGCTTAATCTATATGAAGATGGACTATATAATGGATCGTTTTTCTTTATGAGAATATTCTTAGTAATTATGTTATCTACAGTTCTTACTTTAACAACTAAACCAACAGATTTAACAAGTGCTATAGAATGGTATTTACATCCACTAACATATTTAAAAATTAATGTAAGTATTTTTGCAATGATTATTAGTTTAGCATTAAGATTTATTCCTACACTTTTTAACGAAACACAGAAAATCTTAAAAGCTCAATCAAGTCGTGGTGTAGATTTTAAAGAAGGAACGTTAAAAGAACAAATTGGACAAATTATTTCTTTACTTATTCCGATGCTTGTTATATCGTTTAAGCGTGCAGCAGATCTTGCTGATGCTATGGAAGCTAGAGGTTATATTCCTGGTGCACCACGAACAAAACTAAATATTATGAAATTTCATTTTAGTGATTTAGTTAGTATATTTATAACAATTATTATATTTACAGCTATAATTGTTGTTAAGGTGATATAATGCGTTATAAGATGATAGTAAGTTATGATGGAAGTTTCTTTCATGGTTTCCAAAGACAACCAGATGAAATTAGTGTTCAACAAGTATTAGAAGAAAAACTAGGTATAATATTTAAAACTAAAATAATTATTCATGGAGCAGGACGTACAGATGCTTTTGTTCACGCAAAAGGGCAAGTAGTACATTTTGATAATGATCAATTAATTCCTTGTGAAAATTTAAGAAAAGTTTTAAATAAACATATTTTTCCTCATATATATATTAAGGAAGTAAAATTTGTACCAAATGAATTTCATTCAAGAAAAAGTGCTATAAAAAAAGAATATCGCTATCTTGTATCTATTAATGAATTTGATCCTTTGCTTTCTAATTATATGTTATTTTTCCACGATCGTATAAATATTAATAATATTAGGTCAGCGATGGAATATATTGTTGGAACACATGATTTTAAAAGTTTTTCAAAAAATAAAATTACAAAGAACACTGTAAGAACAATAGAAAAATTTACATTAACTGTGAATAATGGTATATTAGAATTTTCTATAGTTGGTGATGGATTCATGTATAATATGGTAAGAATAATTGTAGCTTTAATGTTAAAGGTTGGTGAAGGCAGATTTATTCCTGAAGATATTAAAAGAATTCTTGATGGAAAAGAACGACGACTTGCACCTTTTGTTGCTGCACCACAAGGCTTATACTTATGGGAAGTTTATTATGATGAGAAGTTTATTGGAAGTCTTGAACCAATAGAAAAATAGTCCTAATTTCGAGGACTATTTTTTTCATTTAAACTTTCGTCTTTATAAGTTTCTGTTAAAGTATCAACAAAGGCTTGATACATCGATGTATTATATAATTTATTTGGTTCAATAATATTATCAATACTTGTTTCCATAAAATAATCTTTACCTTGTTCATATTCATGGTGGATTCTTCTTTTACGATCATTTAATTTATTTATTTTTTTATCATTCATTTTTTCACCTCATTTAATAGTATTAATAAAATATTAATGTTTATGCAAAAAAAATCTAAAAAACTATTATTTAACATATCACTTTATAATTTAATAATTTTTTGATATAATATATAATAGTAAGAGAGGGAATTATTTATGAGAGGTTTATTTATTACATTTGAAGGAAATGATGGATCAGGAAAATCTAGTGCATTACAAACAGTAAAAAAAGAATTATTAGAAAAAGGCTATGATGTTGTATATACACGTGAACCTGGCGGAAGTTATATTGCAGAAAAAATTAGAGAATTAATTCTAGATAAAGACAATTTAGGAATGGATCCTAAAACTGAAGCTTTACTTTATGCTGCAAGTCGTAGAGAACATATTACAAAAACAATTCTTCCAGCACTTGAAGCAGGTAAAATAATTCTTTGTGATCGCTTCTTAGACTCTTCTTTAGCATATCAAGGTTTTGCAAGAGAACTTGGAATTGATAATGTTCTTCAAATGAATCAATTTGCAACTGAAGGATTATTCCCTGATTTAACTATTTTAGTATGCACAAGACCTGAAATAGGAATGTCAAGAATTAAAAAAGATGAAAGAGATATGGACCGTTTAGAACTAGAAAAAATAACATTCCATAATAAAGTTTATGAAGGCTATCTATCTATTGCTGATCGCTTTAATGATCGTGTAGTAGTTGTGAATGGTGAACAATCTAAAGAAGATGTTTTAGAAACAGTTAAAAACATTTTATATCCTTTCATTAAGGAGCGTTTAGGATGACATATGAAGAATTAAAAAAGAATCAACCTGAAGTTATTAAACTATTACATAACGCAAAAAACAAAAACAAATTAGTTCATGCATATTTGTTTGAAGGTGACTCTGGAACTGGAATATTAGAAGCAGCAAAATACTTTGCAATGATGCTTTTGTGTGATGAAGAAACACCGTGTTTTAAATGTAATACATGTGAAAGAATTGAGTATAATTCACATCTTAATGTAGTATTAATTGAACCAATTGGTGATGTTATTAGAAAAGAACAAGTTGAAAATCTAATGCATGACTTTTCAATGACAAGTCTTGAAAAAGGTCCTCAAATTTATATTATTAAAGATGCTGATAAAATGAATACATCAGCTGCTAATGCACTACTTAAATTTTTAGAAGAACCTGCAAAAGATCACTATGCTATATTATTAACAAATAATCATAAAAGATTGCTTGATACAATTGTTTCAAGAACACAATATATTCATTTTAAACCAGTACCTAAAACATTTATTGTCGAACAATTAACTAATATGGGTGTTGATTTAGATGCAGCATATGTGATTAGTCATATAACATCAGATTT
This sequence comes from Bacilli bacterium, assembly GCA_045533785.1. Classification (GTDB taxonomy): domain Bacteria; phylum Bacillota_I; class Bacilli_A; order ML615J-28; family CAG-313; genus UBA1737. The sequence continues at coordinate 7,869 of JAZSIL010000224.1, read as the reverse complement.
TGGTGAAGCAAAAAAATTTATTGAAGAAGGAAAATTAATATTATTTATTAATTTAGCTAAAAAAATAATTCTAGCACCATTTAAAAGAAAAGATCAATATGTTGAATATTATTTAAATAAACAATTATTAGATCAAGGTAATGATAAAAGTTGGCATTTAATCTTTTTTGATATTTTAATTTTAATGCATCAAGAATTATTTAAAAAAGCAAATGGTGAAGAGATTGTTTATTTTAAAAGCATCTTAGATAATATTAAAGATGATCAAATAAATAAACAAACTGTTTTAGATGATTTAGAAATTTTAAATAAGTACGAAGAAAGACTTAATTATCATGTAAATATTGATTTACTATATGCTAGTCTTTTTGTCGAATTATAGGAGGATACAATGATTGAAATTGTAGGCATTCAGTTTAAAAATGCCAGCCGTGTATATTACTTCTCACCACTTGAATATAAGTTTGTAGTAGGTGAGCATGCGATCGTAGAAACTGTTCGAGGATTAGAGCTTGGTAAAGTAATTATTGCAAATCGTATGGTTGAAGATGACGAACTATCACACGAATTAAAACCAGTAGTTAGAAAAGCAAATGACCATGATTTAATTCTAGCTAAAAAGCATGAAGAACTAGCACCTGAAAGTTTTAATATATTTAAGAAATATGTTAATCAATTAAATCTACCAATGAAACCTCTTTATTGTGAATATACAATCGATGGTTCAAAAATTATTTTCTATTATTCTGCTGATGATCGAGTTGATTTTAGAGATTTATTAAAGTTACTTACTCCTCATTTTAAAACAAGAGTTGAACTTCGTCAAATTGGGCCTCGTGAAGCTGCAAGAATAGTTGGTGGACTTGGTAGTTGTGGAAGAGTTATTTGTTGTAAAACATGTTTAAATAACTTTGATTTTGTTACAATGAAAATGGCTAAAGAACAAGGCATGAGTCTTAATACAAATAAGATTAGTGGTGTTTGTGGAAAACTAATGTGTTGTATAGGATATGAACATGAAATGTATTTAGAACTTAAGAAAGAAGTTCCAAATGTTGGCCAACTTGTAAAAACACCAAATTGTAGCTGTTGTAAAGTTGTAAGTGTAGATTATATTAAAAAGATTGTTTCTGTACTTGAAAACCCAGATGGAGCACCAGTTAAATATGAAGCAAAACAAGTATCTTTAATTGTACCGCGAGATCCACAAGAACCTGATTGTGAAGTGGTTGTTTCAAATGAAGATGTTGTAGAAGAAGTAGTTGAAGTACCTCAAGAAGAAGCACCTCAACAAGATGATAAATCTAAGAAAAAGATATATAAGCCTTTTGTAAAGAATAACAAAAATAATAATAACAAGAAGAAAAAGAATAAGAAAAATGATAATAAAAAGTAATGAAGTAGTAAATGATTTATTAGGATATCCTGGTTTAAAAATAATCCAAAGACCAGATATGTTTAATTTCTCACTTGATTCTACAATACTTGCATATTATGTTAGCATTAATAAAACTGCTAAAAAAATAATTGACTTAGGATGTGGGAATGGTTATGTTCCCATCTTCTTGTCTTTAAGGACTGACGCAGTAATTCATGGTGTAGAAATTCAAGAAGAATCGTTTGATCTCGCAAGAAGAAGTGTAGAACTTAATAAACTTGATAATCAAATTAATATATATTTAGGCGACATGAAAGAGATTTATAAAACACTAGGTGTTGCTCAATATGATGTTGTTACTTCTAATCCCCCATATTTTAAATACACAGATGATTCGCTTGTAAAAGAAAGTGAATATTTAAAGATTGCACGACATGAAGTAAAAGTTACCCTTGATGAAGTTGTTCACTCTGCAAATGTTTTGTTAAAAGATGGAGGTACTTTTGCAATGGTACATCGTGTTGAACGACTAATGGATATTCTAGAATCTTTCAGAAATAATGGTATAGAACCTAAAAAACTATTATTTGTTTATCCTAAAACAACATCTAAAGAAGCATTAGTTGTTTTTATAGAAGGTAAAAAATCAAATAAAAAAGGAGGCCTAAAAATACTACCTCCACTTTATGTGTATAATAGTGATAATAAATATACACCTAAAATTTTAAAAATCTTTAATTATAATGAGGACAAACATGCTTAAGAGACAAAAATCAAATAATGAATCCGCAAAGTTATATTTAGTTGGTACACCGATAGGTAATTTTGATGATATGACATTTCGTGCAATTGAAGTGTTAAAAAATGTAGATTTAATATATTGTGAAGATACAAGAATTACATCGAAATTATTAAGTCACTTTGACATCCACACACCATTAAAATCATATAATGTAATGACAGAAAATGACTTAACTAAAGGATTAATTGAACAAATTGAAAATGGAAAAAATATTGCGGTTGTATCTGATGCAGGGTTACCTGGTATAAGTGATCCTGGATATCTTGCTTGTCATGCTGCAGTAGAAAAAGACATTGATGTTGTTGTTATTCCTGGTGTTAGTGCTTCATTAACTGCTTTATGTGCAAGTGGTCTTCCTACTAAGAATTTTTATTTTCATGGTTTTTTAAATAGTAAACAAAATTTAAGAAAAAAAGAGTTACTGCAACTTGTTGATAAAGAAGAAACTTTAATTATTTATGAAGCACCACACCGTATTAAGGAAACTTTAGAAGATATTTTAGAAACGTTTGGTGATCGAAAAATTACTTTAGCTCGTGAATTGACTAAAAAATATGAAGAAATCCTACGTGGGAAAATAAGTGAGATACTTGAAGTTGTCGATGAACTAAAAGGAGAAATGGTTCTTGTTATAGATGGTAAAAAAGAAGATGATGTAATAAACGACTTAAATAGTTTAAGTATAAAAGAACATTATAATTTTTATATAGAACAAGGGGTTCACTTTAAAGAAGCTTTAAAGATGGTTGCAAAAGACAGAAAAGTTGCTAAGTCGATGATATATCAAGAAATATTTGGTAAAAATAAATAAGGTACAAGTAGGATATACTTGTACCTTGTTTTACAATGTGATGGTATATGATGTTTTAATAAAATCTTTATATATAATAAGGAATAGTATATTGTTGTGTTGAATAATAACACTATATCGATATAATAATTCTAAATTTAAAGATGGTATCTTTGTACAAATAACATCAAATAGTTCTTTTCTATTTTCTATTTTTTGATAATCCCACCAAATTTTAGGTTTGACTTTATAGTTCTCTAAATAATCAATTAATAGAATAAAGTGCAGTAAATCATAAATATCAGAAAATAATACCTTTAAATAATCATCGAGAATTTTAAAAAGCTCATCTTTTTGATAATGTTCAATTTCTTTGTAAAGTCCTTTGAAGAATTCATAATATGAAATAACTAAATTATTATCTAATAAGTAGTTAAAGAGTCTTGGAAGAATTCCACTATTATAATATCTATTGAGTGATTTTTCTACCATTTCAATTTCTTTTAAATCACTGTTTGTCATATATTTATTTGAAATAATTTCATATGGAGCTTTGTTTGAATAGATGTATTCGTGTTCATCAACCATATCTAACATTTTAGTACCTCTTAGGAATTTTAAAAATCCAAGTTGTAATTCTTTCCCTCTTAAAAGAAAAGCCTCATTAAATGACTTTATAAATGATTCTTTTGTTTCATATGGAAGTCCTGCAATAAGATCAATATGTAAATCCACTTTGTTAGTTTGATTAAGAAGATATATATTTTCTCTTAGTTTTTCCATATTTTGACGTCTACAAACTGCTTCATTAACTTGATTGTTTGTTGATTGAATCCCAATTTCAAAACGTAAAAATTTTGATTTTAGGTTAGCAATTCTATTGATAGTTTCTTTTTTAATTAATTCTCCAACAACTTCAAATTGGAATATTGTACAGATGTTATGCATATCGATAAAATCAAGAATTTGCATCATATATTCATAATTTGCGTTGAATGTTCTGTCTAAAAATTTAACTACTTTGGTCTTATTAATCATTAATTGATATAGAATTTCTAGTACTTTTTCTAGTGGAAAATACCTTACTTTATTATCAAGTGAAGCGGTACAATAGCTACAGTGATATGGACATCCACGGCTTGATTCTAAGTAAATAATCCTGTTTTGATAGTCTTTGATATCTAAGGTTGCAAGAGTAATTTTATTTAAGTCTGGATGCTTAGCAAAGGTAAATTTATGCTTTTTATTATCTAAATAATGAAGGTTAGAAACGTCTTCGAGTGATCTTTTATTGTCCAAAAATTCTAATAATTCGTGGAAACTCAATTCTCCTTCGCCTTCTAAAATATAATCAATATAGGAAAAATTTGATAAGAAATAATTAGCGTCATAAGCTACTTCGGGTCCTCCAAGAACAATTTTTGCGTGTGAATTTAATTCTTTTAAGATCGGAATTAGTTCTAAATATTTATCAATATTCCATAAGTAACATGATAAGGCGAAAACATCATATGTATTTAAATCAAATGTTTTTATTTTTTCAAGTATTTTATTTGTAGAATCTTTTATTGTTAATTCTATTAAATCACATTCATATGTCGTGTTTGCTTTTAATTGGTATAGTGCTACACTTGGATGAATGTACTTAGAATTAATACCTATTAGTAGTGCTTTCATAAAAATAACCTCTTATGTGAATATTATAACATATTTAAAAAAGAATTAATTATAAAATGTTGCAATAAGTTAAAAAAAAGTGTATAATACATTCAAGAATGGAGGTTTAAAATGATTAAAAAATTTTTATATTTAATGATGTTTTTAATTAGCACGATTGCTTTAGTGTTAATATTTTTTACTCCAATATACAAATTTGATGAAGAAAAAATTAGTAAAAATAATACCGAAATGATTGCAACAATAATTGATCCAACACTTGCAATTTATAGAAACAAAGCTGATTTTAATAAAATGGATAAAGCATCTAAAGAAGAGTTTAAAAAGAATTATAAAACATATAATGAGTTTGCTCTTTCGATAATAGAAGAAGATCCAGAAAAATTTTATGAAGCAAATAAATATGAAGTTTTGAATAAGATTTATGAAAATAAATTAGAAAATACTGGTCCATTAAATGCCCAATCTACGAAAGAAGAAATTGATATTGTTGAAAAAATGTTGATTGATTCCTTGGGTGCTAATGTATTTGAAAGTGAAAAATTAATTGAAGTTTACAGTGAGTTAAGTTCTTATAAACACGAAATTTATGATATTGTTAAGAATTCAACAGGTTTAAAAACTAATGAAGAAGTTGATAAATATTTAGTTAACAATGCAATTAATTGGGTGGTAGATGAATTTTTACTTGCTTATTTTGGGTATGATTATGAGTTAATAGAACTTTCTAACAAAGATTTTAGAGAAAAAGGTATTTATTTAAGACACATTTTTACAGCATGGAAAAACGCTTGGACAATTGATAGAGCTGTTTGGAAATCAGAATCATATGCTAATTTAAAATTAATTAGTAGAATAAAAGCCGTTACTAACGATACAAACTTTTATAATCCGATTCCATTATTCTTTTTATCTGTTGTATTAGGTGTAATTGTTGCGGGATTAATTGGTTTAATGTTTAAAGGACTTCAAGGTGTAAGAGGTATTAGATATCCTCATGCATTTATTAATAGCATTGGCAATGGTGTCATCACTTTTGGTTTATTAATTGTAAGTTCATTTATTACAGCAAAATATTATTTGAGTTATCATTTTACAGAATATTCAAGATTACTTAATCTATTAAGATTTGGTAGTTTTACTTTCACAATAGTTGTATGTTTACTTGCTTTTGCAATTGGAATTGCAGTGAGTTTTTTAGGAAGATTCTGTAGATGGGGAAAAAGAGAATAAAAATAGATTATTTAAGCACTATTTAATTAGTGCTTTTTTCTTTTTTTATTCTTTTTGTTACTGTAAAAAAATACGATATTTAAGTTATAGGTATTTTCACTTTTCAAAAAAGACAAAATATGATATAATAAGTTCGTATGAAATAAATAGGAGGAATTATTTATGTCTAAAAAAGTTTTCCAATCTATGGATGGGAATCAAGCAGCTGCTTGGTGTGCCTATGCATTTACTGAAGTAGCTGGTATCTACCCTATTACTCCGTCATCACCTATGGCTGAGTATTTAGAAGAATGGTCATCAAAAGGTAAGAAAAACCTATTTGGTATGCCTGTTAAAGTAGTTGAAATGCAATCAGAAGCTGGTGCTGCTGGTACAGTTCACGGTTCACTTCAAGCTGGTGCTTTAACTACTACATTTACTGCCTCTCAAGGTTTATTATTAAAAGTTCCTAACATGTACAAAATCGCTGGTGAATTACTACCAGGTGTAATGCATGTTTCTGCTCGTGCTCTTGCTGCTCAAAGCTTATCAATCTTTGGCGATCACCAAGACGTTATGGCTTGTCGTCAAACTGGTTTTGCTATGCTTGCATCTTCTTCAGTTCAAGAAGTTATGGATTTAGCTGGTGTTGCTCATCTTTCTGCAATTAAAACTAGTGTTCCATTCTTACACTTCTTTGATGGTTTCCGTACTTCTCACGAAATTCAAAAAGTTGAAGTTATGGATTATGAAGTATTTGATAAGTTATTAGATCGTGATGCTGTTGAAGCATTCCGTAAACGTACATTAACATTTGAACACCCTGTAACTCGTGGTACAGCTCAAAATGATGACGTTTATTTCCAAACAAGAGAAGCTCAAAATAAATTCTATAATGAAGTTCCTGCTGCTGTTGCTGAATACATGGCTGAAATTTCTAAAGTAACTGGTAGAGAATATGCTCCATTTGTTTATTATGGTGCAGAAGATGCTACTGATGTTGTTATCGCTATGGGTTCAATTTGTGACACTTTAAAACAAGCTGTTGATCATTTAAATGCTAAAGGTAAAAAAGTTGGTTGTGTAAATGTACACTTATATCGTCCATTTGCAACTGATTATTTATTTAAAGTATTACCTGAAACAGTTAAGAGAATTGCAGTTCTTGATAGAACTAAAGAACCAGGATGTCTTGGTGAACCTCTATACTTAGATGTATGTGCTGCTTACAATGGTAAGAAAGCTCCATTCATCATTGGTGGTAGATTTGGTTTATCTAGCAAAGATACAACTCCTGCTCAAATGATCGCTGTTTATCAACACCTTGCTAAAAAAGGTTGGAATGGTTTCACAGTTGGTATCAACGATGATGTTACTAACCTTTCAATTCCAGTTGGTAAAGAAGTTAAACTATTAGAAGGTACTACAGAACTAGTATTCTGGGGTCTTGGTAGTGATGGTACTGTTGGTGCTAACAAAAACACTATCAAAATCATTGGTGATAATACTGATCAATATGCTCAAGCTTACTTTGCATATGACTCTAAAAAATCAGGTGGTGTAACACGTTCTCATTTACGTTTTGGTCCTAAACCTATTAATGCACCTTACCTTGTTTCTACTGCTGATTTCGTATCATGCTCACTAGAATCTTATGTTGGTAAATATGATATGCTTGCTGCACTTAAAGATGGTGGTACTTTCTTACTTAACACTGTTCATTCTAAGAAAGAAATTGAAGATTATCTACCTAACTCATTCAAGAAACAATTAGCTGAAAAACATGCTAAATTTTATATCATCGATGCTGTTAACTTAGCTCGTCAAATCGGTTTAGGTGGTAGAACTAATACTATCCTTCAATCTGCATTCTTCAAATTAAATGAACAAATCATGCCTTATGAAACTGCTCAAGATTTAATGAAGAAATATGCATTTAAAGCTTATTCTAAGAAAGGTCAAGCTATCGTTGACTTAAACTACAAAGCTATTGATGCTGGTGGTGATGCT
>JAZSIL010000277.1:0-9274 GCA_045533785.1 Bacilli bacterium | reverse complement strand
TACGATAACTCTTTTTCCTGTACGTTTGATTTCAATACGTGAAACGTATGCTGCTTTGTAAAAGTTTTCTAAGTATGCGCGCACTTTTAAATCTTCGTGTAATAAATTAGCCACTTGATCTTTAGGTGCATACCATTTAGCATCCCAATCACGAACGATACCAATTCTTAATCCTAACGGACTTACCTTTTGACCCATACGTTCCTCCTATTTACTATCTGCCACAACGATTGTGATGTGACTAGTTCTTTTTAAGATTTTGTAACCACTACCTTTTGCACGTGGAGTCATTCTCTTAAGAATTGTACCACCATCAATAAGGATTGATTTAACGAATAATGCATCTAAATTTACATTTAATTCTGCATTTTGTTCGTTTTGATAATGTGCATTTGCGATAGCTGAGTTTAATGTTTTTAAGATTGGTTCTGCACAAGTTGTTTCTAAGTTTTTAAGAATTGCAACTGCTTCGCCAACTTTTTTGCCACGGATTAAATCTGCAACAAGTCTTCCTTTTCTAGGAGACATTCTAACTGAGTGTTTATGAGCTTTAAATTCTGCCATGTTTAGCTACCTCCTATTTACCTTTCTTGTCTTTTCCGTGTCCACGGTATGTTCTTGTTGGAGCGAACTCACCGAACTTATGTCCTACCATATCTTCTGTAACGTATACTGGTAAATGAGTTTTACCATTATAAACAGCTACAGTATGTCCAACAAATTCAGGATAAATTGTTGATCTTCTTGACCATGTTTGAATAACCTTCTTTTGATTAGCTTCGTTTAAAGCTTGAACTTTCTTTAATAGATGTTCATCAATAAAAGGTCCTTTTTTAAGTGAACGTGCCATATGTCTAAGTTCCTCCTATCCATTTCTACGACGAACGATAAGATCGTCTGTTCTATTTTTGCCTTTTCTTGTTTTCTTACCAAGAGCAACTTTACCCCAAGGAGTAAGTGGAGATTTTCTACCGATTGGTTGTCTACCTTCACCACCACCGTGTGGGTGATCATTAGGGTTCATAACTGAACCACGAACTGTAGGACGAATACCCATATGACGAGAACGTCCTGCTTTACCAATATTAACAAGTGAATAATCTAGGTTACCAACAACACCGATTGTTGCTTTACATTCATTTAAGATACGACGAACTTCGCCAGATGCTAAACGAACTAGAACGTAACGTTCTTCACGACCTAAGATTTGAGCTGAAGCACCAGCTGCACGAGCGATTTGTCCACCATGACCAGGGTGTAATTCAATATTATGAATAACTGTACCAACTGGAATGTTTACGATTGGTAATGCATTACCAACGCGGATATCTACTTTTTCTCCTGACATAACTACTTGTCCAACTTTTAAATCATTTGGAGCAATAATATATCTCTTTTCACCATCTGCATAGTTAATTAAAGCGATGTTTGCGCTTCTGTTTGGATCGTATTCGATTGTTGCAACTTTTCCAGGGATATTATCCTTATTACGTTTGAAATCGATTAAACGATATTGTCTTCTTTGAGCGCCACCTTTATGACGAACTGTAATATGTCCGTGAGTGTTACGACCAGCTTTATAATTTAATTTAACTAGAAGGCTCTTTTCGGGAGTTGATGTTGTGATTTCACTAAATGAAAGACATGTCATGTTACGACGACCATTAGTCGTTGCTTTGTATTTTCTAATACCCATATCTGATTTCCTCCTATTATACTTCGAATGCCTTAATTGTTTGACCTGGTTCAAGTCTTACGATAGCTTTTTTATAAGCTGATTTGAACCCTTCATAACGAGACATTCTTTTTGGTTTTCTGTGAACATTAACTGTTCTAATTGCTACTACTTTAACTTCGAAGATTTCTTCGATAGCTTTTTTGATTTCAACTTTATTTGCATCTTTAGCTACTTCAAATGTATAAACTGCTTTTTCTGCAAGAAGAGCTGATTTTTCAGTAATGATTGGTCTTTTAATAATATCATAAGATGTTTTCATTATTTAAGAACCTCCTCATATTTTTCGATAGCTGCTTTAGTTACTACTAATACATCAGCATTCATCATTTGATAAACTGAAGTATGAGCTTGTGTTGAAACTTGAGCATAAGGAATATTTCTTCCAGCTAGTTCAACATTACCATTAGGTTCTGCTAAAACAACGATAATTTTGTTTGGACCTACATTTAATGCATCAAACACTTGTAGTAATCCTTTTGTTTTGAAGCTTTCTAATTGTAAGTCTTCTAAAACGAAAATTTGATTTTCTCTAACTTTAGCACTTAATGCACAACGCATTGCAAGTCTAACAACTTTTTTGTTAACTTTAATAGCATGTGATCTTGGAGTTGGGGCAAATACAACACCACCACCACGCCATTGTGGAGCACGGATTGAACCTTGACGAGCTCTACCAGTACCTTTTTGTCTCCATGGTTTTCTGCCGCCGCCTGAAACTTCATGACGAGTCTTAGCTTTTTGAGTACCTTGACGCATTGCAGCTCTTTCAGCAACGATTGTATCGAAGATAGCTTGTTGATTATCTTCTTGACCAAACACATGTTCGCTTAATTCGATTTGTCCAACTTGTGAACCATCTTGTTTATATAATACAACTGTAGGCATGTTTTACTCCTTTCTTATGCTAATGCAGCAGGATTGATTGCAGGGTTTTTAGCCTTAACTGCATTTTTAACAACTACATAGCTGTTCTTTGCTCCTGGTACATTACCTTTAATTAAAATTACATTGTTTGCTTCGTCATATTTAACGAATTCAAGATTTTGAACAGTTTTTTGAACTCCGCCCATACGACCTGGCATTTTCTTACCTGGTTTAATACGAGCTGGGTTGATTGAACCCATTGAACCGATACCTCTATGGTATCCTGAACCGTGAGCCATAGGTCCTAAATGGGCATTATAACGTTTAATAATACCTTGGAAACCTTTACCCTTTGATGTTCCTGTAACATCTACTAGTTCACCTTCAACGAAGATATTTCCTTTAACCTCTTGTCCAACTTCAAACGCTAGCATTTCTTCCCCAGCGATTTCTTTAACGAAGCGCTTAGGGGCTGTGTTTGCTTTTGCAGCATGTGCTGTTTCAGCTTTAGTTGCATGCTTTTCTTTTTTATCTAAGTAACCTAATTGAACAGCATTGTAACCATCTGTTTCCACAGTCTTTTTTTGTAATACAACGTTTGGAGTAACTTCAATAACTGTAACAGGGATTAAAGTGCCTGCTTCAGTAAAAATTTGTGTCATTCCGATTTTCTTACCTAAGATTCCTTTGGCCATGAGCTTTTCCTCCTTTTACTCTATTTTAATACGATGTCGACACCAGATGGTAACTCTAAATGAGCTAACGCATCCATTGTTTTTGGAGTGATATTTGCAATATCAATTAAACGTTTGTGAGTACGACGTTCAAATTGTTCACGACTATCTTTATATTTATGAGGTGAACGAAGAATTGTAAATACTTCCTTTTCTGTAGGTAGTGGGATTGGACCTGAAACAGTTGCTCCAGTTCTTTTCGCAGTTTCTACAATTTTTTTCGCAGATTCATCAAGTAATCTGTGATCATAAGATAATAATCTTATTCTTAATTTTTTTGCTTTTGCCATGTTTTTTCCTCCTAGCTTGATTTAGTAAGCTTTAGGCTCAACACGAATTCCCTGACAACCGCACTACTCGGCAACTCCTCCGTGCGTATCAGCAACCTCGCATATCACTGCCTCTTTTTTAGCCATATATATTATACTCATTTTGCATTTTTTTGCAAATTCTTTGCTTTACTTTTCTATCTTTTTTAAACTTTTTTTATGACATAAAAATAATTGTTTATTAAATTTTTCCTATCAGTTAAAAAGAAAAGAAAAAAAGTAGTACTTTATGTACCACTTTAAAATATAAACATTAAACTTATAATAACTATTAGAATAATTATTTTATATAACGGCATTTTAAAACTTCTAAGTTCATATATATTAAAACCAATATATGATGCTATCAATATACAATATAGAATTAATCCGCTCATTATCTCTGCATTAATAGCTAAAACTATTCCCATACAAATATGAATCATTGGAACAATTACTCGCAAACCAAACTTAGAGTTAGATATGTCTTCTGCATTTTCTGGTTTTCTTTTTTTATGTAAAACGAAAAATAAAGCTATACTTATCGCTGCCATACATAACAATACTATTAGATATATCCATTTAAATTCATCAATATTATAACCCATCCATTCATTATATGATAGAGGAACACGATTAATATTTGCTTGATCAATACAATAATCATAATAATTGTATTTAGCAACAATTAAATCATTAAAATAATTACCATAAAAAATAAAGCCTGAAAAAGGAATAAAAGAAGATACAATCAACATGCTAGTATCATTTGCAGGAAAGAACAGACATCTTATTGCCCATGCTACTGTAGCGAAAACAAAATTCGCAAGCATCATAGTTATTATTCCATCACTAATTTTATTTGCTCTTGTAAAAAAGAAAGTATTAAATAAAAAATATAAAATAAATGAAAACGTAATTAAAAAATAAAAGATAATATAATAATAATACGTAATCTCTTTGAATTTAATCAATGTAATTATTGAACCAGTAAAATAAACTACTGTAAAAGGAACAATAACGCTTAATAAACCAAATATAATATGTAATACTGCAATACTATTTCTAGTTATTGGTAATGAATAATAACTATCTATTTGTTTTTTTCTGTTTAAATATTCAAAAGCAACAGCAGGATAAAATATAGCAAAGATAGCTAAAATTGCAATTAAAAAGCCATAATTAGTAGATAAACTATAGTAGCCGCCTGGATTATAATCTGGATTAGAATTTTTAATAACCAAAGGAATTATATAGAATAATGTGAAAATCATCGTATTAAATATAAGAATACTAATATTTTTCTTAAATAATACAGCAAAATATTTTCTATTAATATTATTTTTCATTACCTATATACCCCTCTTTCTTTACTTTCAAGATAAATAATTCTTCAAAATCTATTGAAAGTCTATCCATAATAATTGGATTAAACTGTTTAATTACATCTTCTATTTCATTTCTTTCGCCAAAACATACAATTTGAATTACTTTTCCCACTTTATCATAAGAGACGATATTTAGACTATCTAAATTAGATTCATCAAAATCATCAGCAAACGCTAATTGATATTTGTTATATTGATTTAAATTAGATTCTATGTCACCAGAAGATTCAATTAATCCACAATCAAGTAATCCATAACAATCGCATATATCTTCTAATTCTCTTAAACTATGACTAGAGATAATAATAGTCATATTATTTTTTTCCATTATTTCTAGAATAATTTTTTTGAAAGTAAGTCTTGCAAGAGGATCTAAACCATCAAATGCTTCATCTAAATATAAATACTTAGGAGCTATTGAAAGTGCTAAGCATAAATATACTTGACGTTGCATACCTTTAGAAAACTTATTAATATTAGCTTTCGTATCTATATGACCATTACTAAATTTGAAATCATTTATATATTTAAAAAATTTATCTTTATCAATATTATAAAAAGCACCATAGAATTCAAATAGTTCATCTATATTTTTACATATCTCTGAATGTGGATTATCCGCAAGTAGAAAAATATCTTTTCTCACATCTAAATTTGATCTATCAATACCATCATATAAAATTTCACCACTATCTGGGTCATATACATTGGATAAAAGTCTAAGTAATGTTGATTTACCTGCACCATTAATACCAATTAACCCAAAGATAGTGTTATCTCTAATAGTTAAATTAAGATTCTTTAAAATTTCTTTTTTTCCAAAAGACTTATTTAAATTCTTAATTTGAATCATTGTATACCTCCTCTATTAGTTCAAATAACTCTTCTTTAGAAATGTTACTTTGTTTAATTATTGTGATTTCTTTTTTTACTTTATCTTTTAATAAAGCTTTCGCATCATCTTTTTTATATGCTACATAGACTCCTTTTTTTTCAATTGTGGTTATATATCCTTCAGATTCTAACATTTGATATGCGCGTTGTATTGTATTTGGATTAATCCCCATTTCAATTGCAAGAGTTCTTACACTTGGTAGTTTATCATTGTATTTATAAACGCCTAGTTCAATATATTTCTTAAAATCATCTACAATTTGTAAGTATAGCAAATTATTTTTTTTCATAGTTCCCTGTCCTTATATTATATTAAAAAATATTTTTTAAAATTTTACTTAAAATCTGTATTATCTGTATTAATTATATCATCATAATATATATATGTCAATAAAAATAAGAAAATACTCCTAAATTAATAGGAGTATTTTAAATTAGTTAAATAAATTTTTTACTTCTTTAAATAATGGTTTTGCAGAATCAACTTTTGTTTCATTACCGATTGTACATATGATTTGTTGACTTAGCACTTCTTTTAAAAGAGGTTTTAATGCTTTTATATCATCAATTGTTACATTTAAGACTTCTTTTCTTTCTTTTACTAGATCATCATGAGTTACACCTTTTAAATAATAGATGAAATCTGTATCACCTTTTACACGTGGAGTAAGTGGTGTATCAAGTGTACCTATTGCACCGATAATAAATTTTGTTAATTCATCTTCGCTTGGATTAAAATTATCAATATAATCTAATACTTTTTCAAAAACATCATTAGTTCTTTCAAGGTTTGGATCTCTATATGATACAAAATATATATCTTTTTGACGTGAAGTTTGTGTCATACAACCATATGCTCCACCTAAAACACGAACTTGTGTCCATAAATAATCATATCTTAATCCCATACCAAATACTAAGAATGCGCCTGTATATTCACCAATATTTTCAAAATTACCAAATCTTGCAACATATTGAACTTGAGAAGGTGTTTTAAAACCTTCATTTTTTATTTCTGGCATGAAATTATATGGTTCTTTTTCAATTTCTTGTGTATAAAGATCATTTATTAATGATGGTATAAATGTTTTATATGAATCATTATCTCCTGTATAAGAAATAATTAGGTTTTCTTTTCTAAATATATATATAAGAAGTTGTTGTAAGTTAGATATTATTTCATTTTTCTTACTTTCAAAGTCTTTTTCAAGTTCTTCAATGAACCAATATTGTCCAATTCCATCAACTTCATCTTGATATTTTAAGTAGCTTCTTACATAACTTCCTGCTCTTACATATGCTGCAGCGTGTCCTGCTCCCATAAGACGCATTTGCATTTGGGATTTTAGACTTGAGATAATTTCATATATTCTTTTTTCATCAGTAAAATCTGATTCTTTAATTATTTCTTTAAGTGTATTAACAACGAATTCTGATTTTTCAAATAAAGAACTTGCAGTAAAAGTAAATAATGGTAATAAATCATTGTTTTGCAGGCTAACAACTGTCATTGAAGAATTGATTCCGCCCGTATTTGCATTAATTTCAGTAGTTAAATCTTGATATGAATGTTGCTTTGTATTAACTTTACCTAATGCAGCAGCTAATAACCCTAAATAAGGAATTAGTTTTTGTGGAACATTTTTTGTGTTAAAGTATAATCTTAAATATCCAATTCCATTAGTAAATAAATCATGTTTTACTACTTTAACATTATCTATTTCTTCTTCGATATTATTAATTGGTTCAACATAATCATCAATATCATCTTTAGTTAGAAGTGGAATTTTTTTCAAATCTTCTTCACTAGATGGTTCTTGTTGATATTCTTTTAATGCTTTTGTATCATTAACTAATTTAATTAATTCTTCTTCTGATAAAGTTTCTTTATATTTTCTAAGCTTTAATTTTAATGCAGCTTCTTTTTCTTCTGCAATTGTATTAGATGGGTTAGCTGTAACAAATACCTTATGATTATTGTTTAGTATATATATATTAATTAGTTCTTCGAAATAATTTGTTTCAACTTTTTCATTTAAAGTTTTAAATATTTTGTTAGTTTCTAGTCTTGATGTTGGATTATTTTCATCATATAACCATGTTTCAAGAGCATTAATTGTAAAGACTAATCCTTTAGGAGCTCTACCAAAATCTGATTCACGATATTTAAATTCAAAATAATTAATTGCAGCTTTTAATGCTTTTTTATTAATACCATTTTCAACTAACTTTTTAAGAGTTTCGTTGATAATTGTTTTGAATTCTTCTAATTTACCTTGAGGAGCATCCTTTGTAACAACCATTAATGTTGGTTGTAAAAGACCAGAGTCATAAGAACTCATAATATCTTTACCAATTCCTGCATCAAGTAATGCTTGTTTAAGTGGTGCACCTGGTGCTTCTAATAATGTATATTGAAGAATAGTCATCGCAAGAGCTAAATCATCATTTTTATAATCGCCAATGACCACTCCACAAGAATAATAAGTCTTATTATCTAAAGATTCGTCTTTACCAACTGGATAATATATATCTTTTTCAATTGGTTTATCGAATGTTTGTTGATAATTTACTTCTGAATCAGTTTCGATTACATCAAAATTAGATAAATATTCCTTGTCCATCCATTCTAGACGTTCTTCCATATCCATGTTTCCATAAAGAATTATATAACTATTAGCAGGACTATAGAATCTCTTATGGAAATTTTTAAATTCTTCATAAGTAAGTTCTGGAATATAATCAGGATCACCACCAGATTCAACACCGTATGGTGAGTCTGGGAACATATAGTGTCTAGTCATTCTGTCAATTACTTGTTCAGCAGACGAGAATGCACCTTTCATTTCATTATAAACAACACCATTATAAATTATATCTGAATCTACACTTTCTAATTCGTAGTGCCATCCTTCTTGTTTAAATATTTCTTCATGGATATATACATTCGGATAAAATACTGCATCCATATATACTTCCATTAGATTTTTAAAGTCTTGAACATTACAACTTGCGATAGGATAAATAGTTTTATCAGGGAATGTCATCGCATTTAAGAAAGTATTTAATGAGCTTTTAAGTAGTTCAATAAACGGATCTTTAACAGGAAATTTTTTTGACCCACACAACGTTGAGTGCTCCAAAATATGGGGAACACCAGTATCATTAGTAGGCGGAGTTCTAAAACCGATTGTAAATACTTTATTATTATCATCATTTTCTAATAATAAAACCCTAGCTCCTGATTTTTTATGTTTAAGAAGTTTTACATTTGATTGTACTTCTTCAGCATGTGATTGACTAATTGGTTGGGATGTAGACATATATATCTCCTTTCATTTTTAACTA
>JAZSIL010000041.1:0-5695 GCA_045533785.1 Bacilli bacterium | reverse complement strand
GTAATTGATGCAAGTTTTGTAAATTTTGTATTTTATTTGTTAATTTATAATTTTATAGATTTTGTATTTAATAGATATGTTACTTTGAAGTTTCCTCTTATTACGGTGCTTAGTTTTGGGGTTTTAAATTTCGCTATTACTTTAGTATCTTTTATAATAAGTGGAGTTATTTGTTTACAATTATTTGAGATTGCTTTTGAAAAGTTTATTACTTATTTTATTGCGATAATTATTTTCGTATTAATTAAAAAATTTATTTCTGCATATTTAATAAAATTTAGAAAGAAGGGAAAGAAACATGTTTCTAACTAATAATCAAACACTTAGACCAGTAATTGATTCATCAAGTAAATTACTTTTATCAATTGGTAAGTTTCAAATTACATGGTATGCCGTAATTATACTAGGTGGTGCATTAATCTGTTCCATCATTGCATATTATCGCTTCTTAAAAAGAATGGGAATGTCACTTGATACATTAAGTGAAGGTTTAGCATTTGGTTTATTATTTGGTATTTTAGGTGCGAGACTTTATTATGTTGCTTTTTCTGGAGATCATTATGATAGTTTACTTGAAGTGATTGATCCTAGAAGTGGAGGCCTTGCTATTCATGGTGCTATTATTGCAGTTAGTATATATGCACCTATTTATTGTAAAATTAGACATCTTGATTTAATTTCAATATTAGAAATTTTATTCCCAGTTTTTATGATGTGTCAAGCAATAGGACGTTGGGGGAATTTTGTAAATCAAGAAGCATTTGGTCCATTAATTAAATATCCAGGCATGACATCTGAATGGACTCAATTAACAGATGCAAATCTTCTTGCGCAAAGAGAATTCTTAAGCAAATTATTAATTCCTAATTTTATTATTGATCGTATGTATATACCTTATTCTTCCGCAAGTGGTTTCACTGTAGCTGGATATTATCATCCTACGTTTTTATATGAATCTTTATTTAATGTGATTGGTGTTTTACTTTATACCAACTTAAGAAAATATATTAAAAAAATATATGTTGGTGATGGTGTTAGTTTTTATTTAATTTGGTATGGAATTTTAAGATTCTTTATTGAATCTTTAAGAACTGATGCTTTAATGATTGGTAATACTGGTATTAAAGTTGCTCAACTTATTTCTTGTTTATTTATTGTTGTTGGTATTGCTCTTGCAGTTGTTAGACGTGTATTTAAATATCGTTTAGTATCATGTAAAGAAGCTTTATTTGGAGATGAAGCTACTGTAGTTAAAAAAGGTTATGTTGATGGTAATACTGCAAAAAACAAAGTTATTGTATTTGATTGTGATGGAACACTTCTTGATACTTATGAATTAATCGAAAACATTGTTCTTGAAACATTTAAAGAAATTAACCCTACATACAAAATGACATTAGATGAAGCACACACATTCTTTGGACCATATATTAATGATACATTTAAGAAGTATGCAAAAGATGAACAAGAACTTAATTTATATATTGATACATATGGAAAATATGCAGAACTTTTAACCGCTAAATATATTAAAACATATCCAGGTATAAAAGAAGCTCTTGCAGAACTCAAAACTCAAGGATATATTATATGTGTTGCTTCTAATAAAATAAGTAAAGAAGTAAATCGTGGTTTAAAACTATGTGGTATTGATAAATATATTGATGATGTAATTGGTGCGGAACTTATGAATGAAGCTAAACCAAGTCCAAATTGTATTAATCAGCTTAAAGATAAATATAAAGTTAAAAAAGTACTAATGATTGGTGATACTGAAACTGATATTTTAACAGGTAAAAATGCATCATCATTTACTTGTGGTGTTACTTGGTGTGTATCAACATATGAAGATTTCAAAAAATGGGGAGCAGATGAAATTGTATCTGATCCAAAAGAATTAGTAAAATTAGGTGAAAAATATGCAAACAGAATATGAGGTAATTGTAATTGGTGAAGGCCCAGCAGGGATGAGCGCAAGTCTTTTCTTAAAACGAGCTAACATCAATGTATTAATGATTGAAAAAAGTATTCCTGGAGGAAAACTAATCTGGACATCGCAAGTAGAAAACTATCCAGGTTTTAGAAGAAACTCTGGTGTTGAACTTGCTACAATTATGCATCAACAAGTAAAAGATGAAAAAGTTAAACGTGTAAAAGATGAAGTTATCGATATTGTTAGACAAAAAGATGGAAATTTTATTATTACTGGAAAGAAAAACGAGTATACAACACAATATGTAATTTTTGCTGCTGGAAGTAATGTTAGAAGTTTAGGTGTTCCTGGTGAACAAGAATTTAAGAGTAAAGGTCTATCTTATTGTGCACTTTGCGAAGGTAATTTATATTCTAATGAAAAAGTTGTTGTTATTGGTGGAGGAACTAGTGGATTTGAAGAAGGACTATATCTTTCAAAAATTTGTAAAGGTGTAACACTTATTTCAAGAAGTCCACAATATAAAGCACCTAAAATTTTAGTTGAAAAAGCAATGAATACTCCTAATATGACAATTATGAACAATAAGATTATTAAAGAATTTATTGGTGATGGATTCTTAGAAGGGGTTGTAATTGAAGATAAAATTACAGGTGAAGTAGAAACAATTCCAACACATGGATGTTTTATTTATATTGGTTTTGATCCAACAACTAATATGCTTGCTAAATATGGTGTTCTTGATGAAAAAGGATATATCTACGTTGATGATTCACGTGAAACTAATGTTCCAGGTCTTTATGCAGTTGGAGACTGTGTTCATAAAACAACAAGACAAGTAATTACTGCTGTTGCAGATGGTGTAGTAGCTGCAGTTGCGATAACTAGGAAGTTATAATATGAGTTTTGCAAGTGAGGTAAAAAAAGAACTTCTTAATATTTCATCACTTGATAATTGCTGTAAGAAAGCTCTTCTATATGGAATACTTCAAGGTAATGGTGAAATCTTAATTACTTCATCAGGACTAAAAATAATTGTAAAAAGTACAATTTTAAATGTTTTAAAAGTAATCATGCCCCTACTTAGAGAATTATATAATGTAAATATTGGGATGAGCTATAAAGACGAAGTATCTTTAAGAAAAAGAAGATTTTATTATTTAGAGATTATCGATCATGCAGATGACATTATATCAGAATTTAAACTTATGCCTTTTACACATTTATCAAGAAGCGATGAAATTATTTCTAATTCATGTTGTAAATCAGCTTTTTTAAGAGGTCTTTTTATAGCAAAAGGATCGATAAACGATCCTAGAAAAAATTGTTATCATTTTGAAATATCTTCATCAAAAGATAATTTAATTAGATTTGCCGCAAGACTTTTTAAATCAAAAGGTATAAATGTATCAATAATGGAAAGACGTAATCAATATGTTCTATATGTAAAAAGAAGCGAAGATATTTCTAGTTGTCTTGCGATAATAGGTGCATCAAGTGGTGTTTTCTATTTTGAAGATCAACGTATTGTTAGAGATGTAAATAATATGGCAAATAGAATGACCAATTGTGATATTGCCAATGAAATCAAATGTGCTAAAAGTTGTGATGAACAATTAGCTGCTATAGAATATATTAGAAAAACAGGACATTTTGAAAAAATGCCTGTTCGACTTCAAACAATAGCTCTACTTCGAGAAGAATATCCAGATTCTAGCTTAGAAGAATTAAGTTACTATTCTGAAAATATTTTTGGAAAGAAGCTTTCTAAATCTGGCATTAGTCATTGTATGAGAGCATTAATGAATTATTATTATGATTTAATTAATAAAGAAAAAAAATGATGGAAGAAATTCCATCATTTTAAATTTGAAAAATCAAATAAATCTTGTACACTAATATTTAAGGATTTACAAATTTGTTCAATTGTTTTAATTGAAACACACTTTTCTGCTCTTTCGATTTGTCCGATATATGTTCTATGATAACCAACTAATTCACCAAATTCTTTTTGTGAAAGGTTCATTTCTTTTCGTATTTGTTGAATTCTTTTACCAAACATAACTTCAAGAGAAGGGCTATAAATTTGTTCCATAAACACTCCTTTTTTTAAAAAAAGTTAGTTTAGCGATACTACTTAAACAATATGTTAAGAGTAGCACGAGTTTTTAGTATTAGTGACTTAAACTATTTTGATATGATTTTTCATGGTCGTAATCTTCTTCTTCAACTGGTAATAACCAACCAACAAGTGTTGTAATACTTGCAATACCAACTAAAGCGTAGATAACTCTAGAGATAATCGGAGACATTCCATCAAATATGAATCCAACTAGATTAAAATCAAAGAAACCAATTAATCCCCAGTTTAATCCACCAATGATTAAAACTGCTAATGCAATTTTTTGAATTACACTCATTTTTATACCTCCATTCTTAAGATTTGAATTAAATTATTTTAATCCATGTTTAGTTTGTGTATAAAAATATAAAATATAATTGTTAATTTATTCATAATTTTTTTAAATTTTCATACACTTTATTAGGTGAATAAAAAATGAAAAAAAGATTAATTAAAAGTTTATTAGTATGTTTCTTGGTGTTATTAACATTTACAACGATAAGTTGTAAGAAAAATCAAGATAAAGTTTCATCGTTTCCAGAAATTGTTAATGACTTAAAAAGTTATAAACTTACTGGTACTTTAGAATCAAATTTTCCAAGTGGAACAAAAATTAGTAATGTTACAGTATATTATAAAAATCCTGATCTTTATCGTGTAGAATTAGTATTACCAAATTCGTTAGAAAAACAAGTTATTTTAAAAAATACAGATGGTGTGTTTGTTTTAATTCCATCCTTAAATAAAAACTTTAAAGTATCATCTAATTGGCCAACATCAACAAGTTATCCATATTTACTTCAATCACTATCTAAAGATTTTATAGCAGATGAAGAAAAACAAGTTGAAAAAACAGATGAGTATACAACATATAAATTAAAAGTAAAACTTTTTGATAATGCACAAGATATGTACCAAAAAATTATATTTGATAATAAAACTGGATATCCAACAGAAGTATGTATATATAAAAATGATGAAACATTAATATCTCATTTTAAAGTAAATTCTTTAGAAGTTGATATTGATATTCAAGATGAGTTATTTGAGAACAACAAAACAATGGAAACTTTAAAAGAAGTCATAAGTGGAGATGCACTAGACTTTGATCGCGCTATGTCTTATCCAACATATTGTCCAACTGGTTTAATTCTAAAAGAAGAAGTAAAAACAGGATCAGGTGATGATCAAAGAGTAATTCTTACTTATGCTGGAAGTTCTTTTATTACAATAATTGAAAAGTTTATTACTCCATTTGAAACAATTAAAACGGAATATATTGACGGTGACATTTATGTACTTGGTGGTGTTGCAGCTATTGTAAATAATGAAACTATTAAATTTTATGAAGCAGGTATTGAATATACTGTTGCATCAAGTAATACTGAAAAGTTAGAACTTGTTTGGATAGGTGACTCGTTAAGACTTTCTAATGAAAAATAAGCTACTCTAAAAAGTAGCTTATTTATATTTATAAAGTTAATTACTTGATATTTTGATAAAATAGTGCTATAATATTATAGCATTATAGAAGGGGCATCGTACAACGGTAGTACACCGGTCTCCAAAACCGTTAATATGGGTTCGATTCCTATTGCCCCTGCCAATGGCGAATATGGTGAAGTGGTTAACACGGCGGA
>JAZSIL010000276.1:0-2603 GCA_045533785.1 Bacilli bacterium | reverse complement strand
AATAGCTGTTTATGTTATATAAAGTGTTTATCAATAAAAAAAGTAAAAGTAAATATCGATTAAGTTAAATTAAATGGGGAGTATCGCTTGAAAAAAAACGTGAAATTTGGTAGAATAAGATAAAATAGGAGAACTATGGTTTTTTTATATAAAAAATTAATAAAGGAGTAGAAAAAATGAGTTTTATTAAAAAAGGTTTAGTCTTTATACTACTGTTCTTATTAGTTGGATGTAGTACAAAAGTAAAAGATGAAAATCAAGAACCAATTAATACTAATGAAAAAATTAATTTAAATATTCATCAATCAGATTTAATAGCTAGTATTACTGATAATGAAAAATATTTAAACAAAGATTTATTCCATAGTATTGATATGTTAGAAGATGATGATTTAGTTAATGTAATTATTTCTTTAAAGTCTAATGGTATAGTAGATAACTATAATGAAAATAACTTAGGTTATAACACTTTAAATGAGTATGCCACTTCAAGACATGCAACTTCTAATGTTAAAGCAATGAATGCTGAACAACAAGCAATGATTAATTCATTAATTGAATTAGGTTATATTAATGAGGTTAAGCATAACTTTACAACATTATTTAATGGTTTTTCAGCAACTACAACTTATGGAAAGTTAAAAAAGTTAGAAAAATCTGGTCTTGATATTAATGTTTCTATTTCTGAAGTATATTCAGAACCAGAATATAATGTTGCAAGCATAAGTAATCAAGAAACATCAAATGGTGGAACTGTTACTAACTTTGTAAATGTATATGAAACAGGTATTTTTAATTCAAGTGGTGTAGGTTATGATGGAAATAACACTAGTGTTGCGATACTAGACTCAAGTTTCGATGTGCATCATACTGTATTCCAAAATATGCCTGATGTTCCAATGCTATCTATTAAAGATATTGAAGAAGTTTTATATGACACAAAAGCATATGGTTATAAAAAAGATATTAAGTCACAAGATGTATACTTAAATGCTAAGATTCCATTTGCATATGACTATGCAGACAAAGATGCAGATGTATCACCTTATGATTCAGATCATGGAACACACGTTGCTGGTATTATTGGTGGTAAAGATGATGTTGTTACTGGTGTTGCGGTAAATACACAACTTGTACTTATGAAAGTATTTGGAGATATTAATAATGGTGCTATTCAAGATGATATTTTAGCTGCTCTTGAAGATGCTATTTTAATTGGTGTTGACGCAATTAACTTATCACTTGGTACTGCTTGTGGTTTTTCACGTTCATCTGATAATGAATATATAAATGTTGTTTATGATAAGATTGAAGCAGCAGGTATTAGTTTGCTTGTTGCTGGAAGTAATGACTATAGTAGTGGTTATGGTGGGGAAAACTCAAATACAAATAAAGCGTCTAATCCAGACTCTGCAACAGTAGGAAGTCCAGGTACATTTAAGTCAACAATGTCTGTTGCTTCAATTAGTGGTGTTAAGAGTAGTTATATTATTGATGAAACTGGGTATACATTCTTCTTTAATAATGCCAATAATAATGCTGGTAAAGCATATGATTTTTATAAGATGTTATATGAAGAACTTGATACTGGTGATGTTACAATGGAAATTGAATATGTAACTGTTCCAGGTGTAGGTAAAAAAGTAAACTATTCAAATATTGATGTTAAAGGTAAAATTGCTCTTGTTAAACGTGGTGAAACAAGTTTTGAAGAAAAAGCACAAGTTGCTTTATCACAAGGGGCAATTGGTTGTATTATTTATAATAATATCGCTGGTGAAGTATATATGAATGCAGGTAGTGGTCTTGCTATTCCACTATGTTCAATTAATAAAGATGACGGTGAATATTTAGCAGCTAAAGGAACAGGTGTATTAACACTTGATAAAAATTATTTAGCTGGACCATTTATGAGTGATTTCTCATCTTGGGGTCCTGTATCTGATTTATCACTTAAACCTGAAATTACAGCTCATGGTGGTTCAATATTATCTTCTGTTCCTGGTGGTGGTTATGATGAAATTTCCGGTACTTCAATGGCTTGTCCAAACCTTTGTGGTGTTATTATTTTAATGCGTCAAGCATTAAAAGAAAGATATCCTGATATGACTGCAGTGGAAATTAATAATCTTGCAAATCAACTTGTTATGTCAACTGGTACGATTATTTTAGATGAATATGGTAATCCATATTCGCCAAGAAAACAAGGTGCAGGACTTGGTAATTTAGAATATGCACTTGATTCTCTTGCTTATCTTTCTGTTGATGGTTCTACTAAAGCAAAAATTGAATGTAAAGATGATCCTAAAGAAACTGGTGTTTATGAACTTAAATTTAATGTTAATAATACATCAAACAAAGAATTAAAATATGCACTTAATGATTTAACAATGACTGAAAGTTTATCAACAGCTGATCCTGCATATGTTGCAGAAAAAGCATATATGCTTAATCCTAATGTAAATATTAAAATTGATGGTGAAGGTGTTTTATCAGGGAATGAATTAACTGTTGATCCAAATGGAAAAGTTGAGGTTACTTATACAATTAGTTTAAATGATGCTGAAAAGAAATATATTAGAGAATCATTTAAAGTCGGATCG
>JAZSIL010000294.1:0-3044 GCA_045533785.1 Bacilli bacterium | reverse complement strand
AATAAATCTATTTGTGACTATTTTAATGAATTTCAAGAATTACGTGTAGATGAATTATTTAATTTTATTTGTTTTACAATTACTATAATTATTGCTGTATGGTCATTTTTTATGTTTTGCCATAATAATTGTAAAAAAAAGCGTTATAATAAAGAAAATCGTTTTGTATTGAGGTATAATCAAATTTGTAAACTTTCTAATGTGTTTACTAAAAATATGTTTAAATATTATAGTGAAAAGTACAAAAGTGATTGTTCTAGTAACGACTCATCAGGTTTAATAGTTCATAAAGATTGGGATATTGAGTTTTCTGAAATTGAATTGAAGAAAGTTAAAATTGCTGATTTTCTTGGTGATAAAAACATAGAGAATTCTAAGTTAATCCTAACTTTAAAACAAAAAATAAGGAATTTTTTTATTAAAAGAAAATTAAGTAAAAAATACCCAATAAGAAAAAATGGCTATGCATTAAATATAATTAAATATTTTGAAAACAAAACATTATTTAATGGTGATTGTTTTGCAGTTTCTTCTGTAAACGTAGATTCTAAAAATAATGTTGTTAGTATTAATGTTTATAATTCTGATTATTTTTCTTTTGTTGATACTTGTAAAGCTTTGGAATTTAATTATAGTACAAAACATTTAAAGAGAAGACCAGATATTGATATATTTGATTTTACTAATAGAACTTGTGGAATAGGAGTAAATTGTTTAACGGTTTTTCCTAACGTTTCAGATAATGGAGAATTAAGAAATTATTTCATATTGCATAAGAGAAATTCTTTAGTTATGGAATCTCCTGGTGTAATTCATGTTGTTCCTGCTGGATCATATCAACCTATTATGTCAATAGATGGGTATGATAGTGACTTTAATATAAATTTAACAAATACAGTTTATAGAGAGTTTTGCGAAGAAGTTCTTCATACTAATCATATGAATGAATTGGTTTCGGTACAATTACTCTCAAATAGCAAAGATTATAAATATTTGCAAGAAAATACCAAAGTATATTACTTAGGATTAGGACTTGAACCATTTAATACTAAAATGGAAATTTTAGCATTAATGATTTTTGAAGATGAAAAGTTGAATACTTTAGATAAACTTAAAGAGTTTATTAAATTAAATAATGATTCTAATGAATTTTCAAATGAAGGTAAGCTTTTGATAGAAGAATTTAATAAACCTATGATTCAACAATATTGGGGTACAAATAATATAACACCTAGTTCTAAAGAAATATTTAAGAAAGTTTATAATAATTATGATAAAATTTGTAGTCTTTTTAAGAATAAGGCTGAAAAATAATACCCTATAATAAGTTTTTAATTTTTATAACTTTAACCTTATTAGGAATTACTACTTTGTTTTTTTATTATGGAAGAATTTGATTCTTTTTAGTTTAAAGTTGATATTTGCTCAGTTGGTATTAAACAAAATTAAGAGTTCTCTAAAGTTTTTTAGGATTTTTGGAGATAGGTAAAAAAAGATGAAGATTGAAATTATTGTTTCAATTACTTCATCTTTTGGTTCTGTAAAATCTTTTGAGATTTTGAGATAAAATAAGAATTTATCTTAAAAGATTTTATTATTTGTCTCAAAGGATTTTATTAGATATCTCAAAAAAATTAAAAGAGAACGGTACAAAAACCGTTCTCTTTTGTCGCACTAATGATTAATTATGTATTTATTTTATATCTTAATTTTTCTTATTGGAATTTATAATTTTGTATCTGAAGACATCAAAATCTGAATAGCCAAAACCTATTCGTTTAATTACTTTACAAAAGTTGTTTTTTCCTTCTATGAAACCATTTGATAGTCTTAAGTGCGTGACTGGATCAATAATGAAAGAATTTACAATTTCTTTTATCCAAGACTTATATGTTAATGCAACTCTTTTAAATTCTATTAAATTGAATTTAGAATTCTCAATTTTATCACACCAATTTAAAATATTTTCTCGTGCATTATCAAAAGAAGAATATCTAGCAATTTTGTATAGTTCTTGTAGAAAAAGATATGCTTCCTCAAATTCTGGATCCTTATTAACACAGTATTCAATAACTGTTTGATATGTAGTAAATCCATGTTTATTTGAACCTACTTGTTGGTCAAAAAACCAGGATTCTTTTGAATATGTGTTAGCTAATAATAACTTATAGTATCTTTTTAAAATTGTAGCATATTTTAAGTTTTCTTTGTCATTTGTTTTAATATGGTAATTCATAATTGAAATTCTGGTTTTAATAAAGGCTTCAGTAGTTAGTCTTATCCAGTGGAATCTATCTGCAATATGAATACTATTCCAAAATAAATTCTTACAAATTGTTCTATAAGACTCAAAAAGGTCTGTTACTACGTATTCTACACCTAAACGCTCAGATTTATCCATTGTTGAGAAATAATGATAAATATAATCTTGTAGTCTAGAAGGTAATATATCAAGAATTTCACCTGATTCAGGATCACCAATAATAAGAGCATATTTACCTGCAATAGCAGAAGCTTTAAATTCATCTATACATATGATTCTTGTTAAATTACATCTATAATCGTGAATATTTTTTTAAAACTCGTTAGATATGGTGGTTTGTGAAATATTAATACTTTTAGAAACATCTTTAAAAGATTGTTTTTGTTTTGATTCTCTTAGAATCTGATTTTTTGTTTGTTGGAAATATAACAACCTTTTATCACTAAAGATGTACTTTAATTAAAAGATTTTTTTACAGTATTTACATTTATATTTAATTTGTGATAATTTTATTAAACATGGGTAACCATTAATAGGAGTATGTTTAAAAGTTCTAATATAAGTAGTACTTTTAGTAACCGGCATTCCTCCGCATTTTGGGCAGGAAAGGTTTGAATCCTTTTGTTGATTAACATAAATATAATAAGTATTATTAACAAAATCAATTTTAATAATTTTGATATTTTTATCTTGAAAATTTAATAGTTTTAGTATATAATCATAATTGTTCATAGTTATCCTTCCTATAATATTAGTGCGACAATTATATTATAGAAAATAA
>JAZSIL010000137.1:0-6453 GCA_045533785.1 Bacilli bacterium | reverse complement strand
CTAATTGCACTTTATCTAGAAAGGATTTTTATGTTTAACTTACTTTCATTGTTTCTTTTTCCATTATTAGGATCTATGAATCAAGCTAATTTTCCTGATGTTTTATCCGAACAAGAGGAAAAAGAATATTTAGAAAAATGGAAAAATAAAGATATTACTGCAAGAAATACGCTTATTGAACATAACTTAAGATTAGTTGCACACATTGTAAAAAAGTTTGAAAATACCAAAGTAGAAAAAGACGATTTATTATCAATTGGAACATTTGGCCTAATAAAAGCAGTAGACTCCTACAATTTTGATTCTAATGTAAGACTTGCAACATATGCATCACGTTGTATAGAAAATGAAATATTAATGCACTTAAGAAATATCAAAAAATATAAAGATACAATTTCACTATACACCCCAATTGGAGAAGATAAAGAGGGAAATGAAATTAAAATATGTGATATAATTATTGATCCTAGTCCTTCTATGACCGATGAATTAATCAAGCAAGAACACTACGAAAGATTAAAACAAGCATTATCAGAACTTAACCCCCAAGAATTAGAAATAATTTCTCGAAGATTTGGTTTAAATAACTATCAAGTAGAAACACAACGTGATATCGCAAAATCAATGGGAATATCCCGTAGTTATGTATCAAGAATTGAAAAGCGAGCTCTAACAAAACTATATTTAAAACTAAAAGATTAGCAAAATAAATTAAATTTTAGTATAATAATAAGCGGAGGAAAGTTCTATGGATGCTTTTATAAGATCTGCTTTATTATTAGGCGAAGACAATTTAGATATTTTAAGTACCAAAACAGTCATGATTTTTGGTTGTGGTGGAGTAGGAAGTTACGTCGTTGAAGGATTGGTTAGAACAAATATCCAAAATTTTGTTCTAATTGATAACGATACTGTAAGCGAATCTAATATTAATAGACAAATTATCGCAACAGTAAATTCTATTGGTAAACTTAAAACAACAGTTACTAAAGAACGTATTTTAAGCATTAATCCATGTGCAAATGTTATGACATACGATACTTTCATCCTTCCTGAAACAATTATCAGCATTAATTTTAGTAATGTTGATTTCATCATCGACTGTATTGACACAATTTCAGGAAAACTTGCCATAATTGAAACAGCAAAAAAATTAAATATTCCGGTTATTAGTTCAATGGGGACAGGAAATAAACTTGATCCTACATTATTTAAAATAGTTGATATTTCTAAAACTAACACTTGCCCTTTAGCTAAGGTTATGCGTTATGAATTAAAGAAAAGAAATATCAAAAATGTTCCAGTTTTATTTTCCACAGAAATACCGATTGATTTATCTAATTCACCACTTGAAAAAAAATTGCTTAATGAAGAAAACTCCATTAAGCATCAAATTCCAGGAAGTATCTCTTTTGTACCAAGTATCGCTGGACTTCTTATTTCAAGATATGTCATTTTAGAATTAATAAAACGTTAGCAAGCTGCTAACGTTTTTTATAATTCTACTTCTTTAATAATATAGTTAACCAAAAGTGTAGCATTATTTGCGGCAATCGGAGCAAATGTTTGATAATCAAAAGCATCACTAGATCCGATTAAGTCAGAAATGGAACGAACAATAATAAACTTTGTATTTGTTAAATAACAAACATGACCTACAGCACAAGATTCCATGTCACAAGCAAGAACATTTAAGTCATTAAAATATTTAGAAACAATTTTATCAGTATTTTCATAAGAGGTAACAAATTGATCACCAGTCATAATAGTACCAAAATATAAATTATTAGATAATTTTAAATTTTTAATTTCTCGTAAAACTTTTTCACATGTTTTAAATGTAAGTGGTAAATCTTGTAATTGACCATATCTTAAATTTGTAAATGCATCAGTTGTCATATCAACATCAGAATAAACTACTTGTTCAGCAATCACAACATCTAAAGTCTTTAAATGCTTCGCATAACCTCCCGCAATACCAGAATTAATTAATAAATCAGGATTGTAATGTTCAATCATTAAAAGTGTGATTGCAGCAGCATTAACCTTACCGATGCCACATTTAGTAATAACAAGTTTATTATTTTGATAATCACCAACTAAAAACTCATGGCCAACTATATGTTCAGTTGATAGATTAGTAAGAATACTTTTATACCCTTCTAATTCTATATCCATCGCACATATAATTGCAATTATTTTTTGTTTCATTATTTTTTACTAGATGGTTTTTTTACTGATACTTTAACAAGTTTAACATCAAAACGATCGCCATCTTCAGTTCTAACTGTAACAATATCACCAGGTTTAGCAGTTAAAATTGCACGGCCAAGTGGAGATTCTGCTGAAATTTTTCCATTCATTGGGTCAGCTTCAACAGTACCAACAATTTGATAAGAAGCGATTTCATCTTCAGTTTCTTCTAAGAATTGAACTGTAACAAATTTACCTAAATTTGAAGTTTCACTAATTTTGTCAGAATCAATAATTTTAGCATTACGAATATTAGCTTCTAATTCTGCAATTTCAGCAGCAAGTTTTGCTTGTTGTTCTCTTGCTGAAGACCAGTCAGCATTTTCAGATAAGTCACCTTGTCCTCTAGCATCTTGGATAGCAATTAAGTTTTCTGCTTGTAATCTTTTTAATTCTTTTAATTTTTCTAATAAGGCGTTATAACCTTCTTGTGTTATTAAATGTTCTTGAGCCATTTTAATTACCTCTTTCTATTTAAAAATTCTTCTTAATTATATCAAATATTTATTACTTTTGCAAGTATTTTTTACTTTACTTTTCTAATCATATCATGTTTTGATAGTTTAATTGGGCAATTTATATAAAATTTTTGCAGTGGATGACGAGCTACATCACATAATTCATTTGTTTCAACATCAATCAATTCTTCTATTACAAATCTTGTATTAGAAATATTTGGCCCAAAAGCTTCAACTAAATCACCTACAGAAAAATAATTTCGTTGTTCAATGACTGCTTTTCCATCTTTATAATCAAGAACATATCCAATATATTCTTGTGTTGGTTGCTCACATCTTGTGTCATATAGTTGTTCATTTATTGAAGGAATACCATTATAAAAACCGATTGATGTTAAACGATTTTCTGCTTTAGAGATTTCATTTTCAAACCAAGCAAATTCTTCTTCTGTAACTTGCTTATTTTGATAATATAAATCAATTAATTTTCTATAACATCCTACAACTGTAGCAAGATAATAAGTAGATTTCATACGTCCTTCTATTTTTAATGACGCAACATTTAAATCAATTAACTTTGGTATAAATCTAATAGCCATTAAATCTTTAGATCCAATATTATAGAATTCACCTTTTTTAGTTATTTTTCTTCTACCATCATATAAATCGTAATTCCAACGACAAGAATGAGCGCATCCACCTCGATTTGCATCTCGTTCTGTCATATGATTACTAAGAACACATCTACCTGAATAACTAGAACACATCCCACCATGAATAAATACTTCTAATTCTAAATCAGTATTATGTGCGATTTTTTCTATTTCACATATAGAATTTTCACGTGCTAAAACCACTCTTGAAACATTCATTTGCTTCCAGTGAAGTATTGCACTTGAATTTGTGATTGACATTTGAGTAGAAACGTGTCTTTCAATTGATGGAGTAATCTTTTCACATGTTTTAATAATATGTAAACTTGATGTAATGATTGCATTAACACCGCATGATTCTAATTGTTTTAAATATTCTTCTAAATTTACTAAATCTTCATCATGAGGAATAATATTCATCGTCACATAAACTTTTTTATTCAAGTTTTTTGCAAACGCACATAATTCTTTAATATCATCAATAGTAAAATTAGAAGCCCTAGCACGAAGACTAAATTGTTTTCCACCAACATAAACAGCATCTGCACCATATAAAAGGGCAATTTTTGCTTTTTCTAAATTTCCAGCAGGAGCAAGTAATTCTATTTTATTCATTACAATCTCCTCCTTTTAAAAGAACAGATTTAATATTATAAGCACCTTTATAATATTCTAACTTCATATTGTTAAGTAAATTATAAAAATTATTAACATTATGATTACTTAATAATTGTGTATATGCTTCTACTACTTGGATACATGTTTTTTGATTTAACTTATTTAATCCAATATAACCAAATTCAATATTTTCTAATTTTTCTATTTCTTCTGCTAAAACATGAAATTTAGGTTCTAATATGACAGTTCCCACTTCGTTTTCAATAATTGGTAAAAAGTCACTTCTTAATTCTTCAACAACATAATAATTAGTTTTATTAGAATCTTTATCAATTCCACGATATTCAAAATATCTACTAATAAGTTCTCTTCTTGAATAAAAACATGCCGATTGTCCAAATATATCCACAATAACTGGTTTATTTACTTTTTTTGTTAAATCAATAAGTTCTTCACTTGATATTTCACTAGAAACAAAAACATAATCATTAATCTTATTATATTCATTAACATCTAAATAGTTCGTAAGATATGTATGTGCTTTATAAATAAACTTAATATTTACACCCTTATTTTCTAAATAACTCTTCAACCCAAAGTCAGAGTATGTAACATAATTAAAATTTTCAAAAAAGTTTTTTTCAATTAATTCATCAATATTAGCTAATTCATAATCACTAAATAATCTCTCACAATTCAATATTAGACCAACCGAAGAATTTTTAAGTGCATCACTAATTTTTACTATTTCTTCATAGTTAAATAATGCATTAGAATTTAAAGATAGGCCTCTGTAACCAACCATTAAATAGCTTACTGAATCAATCTTTAAATATTTTTTTATTAAATTGATATTTGTTAATTCGACAATTAATTTCATTATTTTTTCCTCATTGTGACAGCAAGACCATCACCACTATCAATATAATATGTTACAAAGTCATCAAGTGTATTTAAGTAATGATTGAAATTATCAATTTTCTTAACCATATTACGAACATTCTTGCTTAAATTTTCTTGTTCTTCTACGCAACCATGAAATATTATATTATCCGTAAGAATTATTCCATTATCATTTAATAATGGAGAGTACTTATCGAAAAATTTTTGATATTGAGCTTTAGCAGCATCGATAAAAATAACATCATATTTTTGCAAACAATCATTTTCTACTTCTAAAGCATCTTTAAAAATAACATTTATATTTTCTTCTTTATTAATTTTTTTGATATTATTAATAGCTAATTTATACATTTCTTCATTTCTTTCAATTGTATCTACATGTAAATCATCTTTACTACATACAAAAGAAAGAGCCGAATATCCGATTGCTGTGCCAATTTCTAACATTGATTTTGCATCAATCATATTTAAAAGCGCTTGAATTAACACTAAAGAATCTCTTTTAATAATTGGTACATTATTTTCTTCTGCATATTTTCTTAATTCATCAAAAAAATCATGAAATACTTCGTTTTTATCGTTAAATTTTTCTAAATATAAATTCATAGTTACACCTCAGTTATTTATTATACTATATTTTAAATAAAATTAAAAGTAAAATAATTATAAGAAACTAGGAAATGTAAGTTTATCTTTTAAAACACCTAATACAGTTTTCAAAGCATCTTTGTATTTACCACAATTTAATGCTATTTCCATAAATAAAATAAGTTGTTCATCTAATAAAAAAGAACAATAAGTTTGTTCATTTTGTAATTTAATAAGCCTTTTAAAAAGATCAAAAGCACTACGATAATCATTGTAACGTTTAATTTGTAAACAGACCATAACCATAAGTTCAAAAGATTCATCATATTGTCTATATAATACTTGTTTTTTCCGTTCCTCAAGTCTAAACACATATTTTGTATCATTAACCCTTAACGCAAGAATAGCTTCAAAAGCTAATAATTTAGGAGTAGGTGTATGGTTGTTTAATATTTCTAGGCACTTAACAAACTCGCTTTTTTTGTATTCTTTTTTAAATATTTGCCAAACGATTTCTTCTCTGCATCTACCACTAGATTTATCCAATATTTCATTCAATAATAGATCTTCTTCTTCCTTAATTAAGTAAGACTCAATAAGCATTTTTTGTGCTTGATGCTTCATTGCTGACTTTGGATAAACAGAACTATATTTATCATTTATTAAGATATTATAATACTTTAGAAATTGTTCTTTAGCTCCAATATAATCAAAAATATCTAATGCTAAATCAAATATTGCATATTTATAAATTGAATTTATTAGTGTAGATTCACACAAAAAAACAATTTGGCGATATGCAAAAAGCGCTTGATTAGTTCGATATGCATAAAGAGCAGTTAAAAACAAAAAGAAATAAAGTTCAGACTCAACAAAAATATTTGTTTTACCATTAAATTCAATAATTTGTTTTAATGCTTCGCTATATAAACAATGAATAATATTATCATAAAGTAACATCAAATCCATCTCTAATTCTA
>JAZSIL010000039.1:0-2550 GCA_045533785.1 Bacilli bacterium | reverse complement strand
CCATGCTTCTTATCTTACCAAAACTGTTGCTGAAATTGGTTGTAATTTAATACTTCCCTCTGCTTTAGCAAGTATCTTATTACCTGCTTTTTCACCATTAATATAAACATTCCACTTTCCTTTTGGAAGTTTAATCTCCTGTTGTGAATCTAATCCGTTATATACTACAAAAATCTCGTTAGCTTTCTCATCCTCAGGCATATTTTTATGAAAAAGCTACAAACGATTAATAGAAAGAAAACAGAAAGAGAGTTGAAACCTCTCTTTTTTTATGGAATTATTAATTTAATAAAATGATAATCTTCTAAATAAGCACCAAATATTTTCATTATTTAAATTCCTCATCATCAAATTTTCTATATTGTGAAGAAAAAATAATCAAAAGTGTTCCAATAACACTACATACTGTTGCAAAGATAGCAGCAATTAAAGCATTACTTGTTGTAAAGTAACCATCATTATCATCTTTATTTGAATCATCATCTTTATTATCATCTGTTGAAGGTGGAGTTGGTGGTACTACAACTGAAGGATACACAACATTTGGTAAATAGAATAAGTTTTCATATGAAGTTTCACCACAATCATAAACAAAAGCAAACTTTAATAATCCGTAAGTATCTTTTGCGAGTTTAAAAGTTAATTTGTATTTCCAAAACTTATCTTTAGTCTCATCAACATCAGGTGTTAGTGGATCATCTAGAGGTTCATCGATGATTTCAAATTCACCATCAAATTTATTTTCAGGTTCTTCTATACTTTCAGAGCCTTCTAAACTTCCTGAATCAATAGATTCATCATCTTCTTCTATTTCTAAATCTTTGTTAATATCAAAGATATCGATATAAGAATTTGTTTTTGGATTAAATAAACGTACAACTAAATTTTCCATTTTTTCTATTGAAATCCATTCAAATGTTAATTCTCTAACATTTGATAAAGATCCGCCTGGGTAAAAATCAAATTTAATTATTGTACTATCTTTAATAATTTCATCAGGAGTTTGTTCTTCATCTTTCGGAGTAGTTAAATTACTCTCATCTTCTGCAATATTTTGATCAACTTCAGCATGTACAGCACAAGGTACTAAACATACCATAAATAAAACAACTATAATACTAAATAATAACTTTTTCATTATTTATCACGTTCCTGATATTTTTGTAGTTTTTTATTTAAATCACGATTTTCTAATGTTCTTTTTACAACAATAACACCAAATAATAAACTTAAACCAGCTAAATTAATAATTGAAGAGAACAACCAGAAATCATTATCCGAAGTAAAACAGTTAGTATAGAATCCAACAAAATAAATAGAAGCAGTTACAATAATATAAATTAAAACAGCTTGAACAATAAAATTAAGCTTATCAAAATATAACACTACTGTTAGTATTGCAGCAACAATACAAGCTGTCAAAAACAAAATGCCTATATAATTTATTGGAAAAATATACTGTTTAAAAATACTTAAAGATATAACAGCATAACAACCTACATATACCGCAAATAAGCTAAGTAAAAATGATATGAATCTAATTAAAATTAAATACCATTTTCTAATTATTTTTTTATCCATGATTATGTTCTCCTTTCATCATTAATTTATTTTTAAATTCTCTAGCATATGCTCTTGAAATAATTTGTTTTTCTCCGTTAATAAGCACTGCTAAAATACGTCCATTAACAAGGGTTGATACTTTTTCAATAATATCAATATTAATTACAATTGTTCTAGAAATTTGGATAAAGAACAATTTACTAAATAAAACATTAATATCCTGAATACGATAACTTACTTCATATACTAAATCTTTCGTATATGCAAATACTCTATTATCAACAGCTTCAAAATAGTAAATATCTTTTAAATTAATAAAAACTTTTTCTCCATCTTTTTTACCAACAATACTCATACCAAAATTTTCTATATATTCAGAAATAGATAGTATTTCTTGGTTAATCTTGCGACATTCTATAGTTACTAAATCTTCAATTAAATTAGGGTTTTCTATAATTTTAACCTTCATATCTACTTCTCCTTTCTGAAACGATTACGATATGTACATTTTTGACATAAACTAAAATATGGATTTAAATCATTCCATCCTTTTAAAACATTATTATAAAGTTCATTATTTAATAAATCAGCAAAATGATTATCATAAATATTACCAATTTTTGTATGTCCTAAATAATCCAAACAACAAATTGTTACATCACCATTTAATAAAATCCCCATTTGGGACTTTCCACCTAAACAACTAGTTCTTAGTTTATTAACATTATGATCTAAACTTGGCCAAACAAATTCATCAGCTACTGAAACATTAACAAATGAATAATCTAAGAAATGATAATAATCAATTAGTTCATATAATCTTTTATTAAGATTTTTAATATGTTTCTCTTCTTTATTATTCCATATTCTTAAAATATTAAAATCTTCATTTAATCTCCCAACATTTTTTTTACAAAAGCAATATGGAATTACTTGTTCATCAATTCTTATTCTTTGCCATGGTACAACACAAAACAAATCTTTTTG
>JAZSIL010000176.1:0-3025 GCA_045533785.1 Bacilli bacterium | reverse complement strand
ATATCAATAATAAAAGGTATTTTACCAGGTTCAATATCTTCTTCAATTGTTACATCGAATTTACTATTATTACTAAAATATCTTTGTGTTGCAAACATAGGATACTGTGCATATAAATTTTTAATATCATAATTTGTATTATTAAATAAGAAACTAAAATCTTTTTCACCAACTATTTTATAATATGTAAAAGTATTTTTATCTTTAAAATAGAAAATATTGTTTGTATGAATATATATTCTACCAATTGATGTTTCTATATAATAAGGAGTAAGATATTCTGGAATAACACCATCATAAGGAATAAATTCAAATTCATCTAAATCATCATATTCATCAATTAAGGTATCGTTTTCTACTTTGTATGCTTTATAACGAGTATCATACACTAGGAATGAATTACATTCTAAATAAGGATTTTTAAACTGATATGTTTCTCCTAAAAATTTGTAATAATCAAATTTTAGACTTGATATAATCAAATCAGGAACATTTACTATAAAACCATTTGTTAGGTTAAGTTCATAAGCATTATCATTTGTAATAAAGGTATATTTTATATATCCTCCACCGTCCATTGCTGCATATTCCATATCAGTTTCAACATAAAGACCTAAAATAAGTGCATCATATAAATTAGAAATATCAGCAGTATCTTTTGAATATTTAATATCAACTAAATTTCCTGGTTTAATACCAATCGCGGAAGATTCATATCTTACTTCTTTTATATCTTCCTTATTTAATTCTTTAGCCCATTCAAAATCGTTTAAATCTTGAAGTGATACATATTCAAGTGTTACTACTTTAATTTCGACAATTGTATCTTTACCAGGCATACTAAAAATAAATGTTGGATTTGGTGTCGGAGTAGGTTTTGTCGTTGGACTAATTTTTATATCATTTACATACACTTCTATATCGGCATCGATTAAAAGTTGAACAGATAAAGTTATTGGTGCATTTTCAGTATACTCACCGGTAATATCAGTAATCATGTACTCAGTTTTGCCAATAACAGTTAAAGAATATGTATTACCATTATTAACATCATCATTTGTTGTATGACCACAAACTAAACATGTATATATGTTTTCATATCCTCCACCTGGAACTTGAATTATTTCACCATCATCAAATGAATGTCCCATTACACATTCAGCATTAACAATCTTACTTAAATCAATTAAATTTGTTTTTGTAATAATACCTTCATTATATGCTTCTAGAAGAGTATAAATCTGGTTATCACAAAAGACTTCAATGCGCCTATGATTACCATAATAAAACTTTATTCCACCTACGGTTTCATCCCACACAACTTCATCTGCAAATCCACCGATTTTAAATGCTGTAACATCTTTACCATTATCATTAAATGTTTTATAAATTTTATCGATTTCAAGTTCATAGTTAATTTGATATCTTTCTTTATATGCATAAAGTATAGATTGTTCTAATTTATCTTCTAAAGAAAGGTTATTAAATAAAGAATCTAAATAATCAAGATCAATCTCACCTTTTTTAATATAAAAAGGACTTGTACTATCACTATGAGAAAGATATCTACTTGAAATAATATTTATTATTTTCACTTCTTCATTATCATCATAAAATGCAAGTGTGTACATAACGCCATGTGGTTTGATATAATCCATTTCTTCTAAAGTAAGACTATTAATATTTTCAACGATATGATTAATAATATCATCATCAGTAATAGATATATTTAACTCGATTGTCTCATTATTTGCACCTTTCGTAATAATAATTTTATCAGCACTTTGTATAAATTTTTCTAGTTCTTTATTATTATTACATCCACATAGAACGATCGTAAATAATGATAATATAAAAATTAATATATATTTTCTCATAATTTATCCTTTCTATTTTACTTTAGCTAAGTCTTGTAAAATTTGTACTAATTCTGTATATTTATAAGTGATATATGTTTTATCACCAAACTCTTTATCAGGGCACTCATTTTCAACAATTATTTTGTTGCTGAGTATATGATAATCTTTCAATAAAGTAGAGGAAATTTTATCAAGTTCTTCTTCATTTTGAACAGCTAACGTTTTTAATCTAATTGTATTTGCTTCAATATCGATACTACATTCAAACTCACTTGAATACATAAATAAACGCTCTTTATTTGTCTCATCAATAATTATTTTTGATGCATACCAAGTGATATAGTTAGTTAACTCATATCTAACAGGAATTAAATACTCACCACCATTTTCAGTAAAAGATAAACTACTATAAATATAATCAGTAATATTAACTATTGTATTAGAAAATATTTCTCTAGAAATAATTCTTTCTTGAATTTGATATACAACAACACACAAATAACCATTTACTTCTTTATATATCTTATCCTTATCATTAAATGAGCACCAAATTACTTTATTTTCATCATAATAACTATTAGAATAAAACCAATCAACTATACTTCCGTTAACATTATTTAGTGGTGAAGCTCCATTCACATCACATACATCATTACATTCTTCATATATTTTTTCGGCAAGTTCTTTTTCAATATACACACATATATATTCTAAATTAGATGTGTTTTTATATTCAACTTCATATATATATTTAAAATAACTTATATCAAAAAAATCATTGGGTTTTGAAGATGGGTTTTGAGTCAAATCACCATTTTCTTCTTCATCAAATATATTATTATCGTAAACATTAAAATATCCATCAATTACAGGTGGTGGTGCAGAAGGGCCTGATGATTCATATATTGGACCTTTACCGATACTTCCTTCAAAATCATCTTTGACAAAACCATTATATATATTTATATTTTTATTTAAACCTTCACCACTATTATTAGAATCACCTAAAAACTCATCTTCATTACTATTTCCATTATCATCATTTTCTCCATAATTTGGTGTATCACCAGGTTTATCCTCATTATTATTTTTATTTGGGAATAATACTATTGTAATTATTAATACTAAAACTAAAATAAATGAAGAAAATGTTAATACTAATCTTT
>JAZSIL010000016.1:0-2128 GCA_045533785.1 Bacilli bacterium | reverse complement strand
GCAAAATTCGTTCTCCTCTGCTAGAAACATTTTTACCACATTTACATTTTGGTATATTACTATATGAATATATTAAATTTTTTTTACAATACTTATAGTTTTATCTATAAATTCATATTTTGTGCTTTAAGTTGAGCTAGTTCCTCTTGAAGCTGACTTATAAGCCAAAATTATTCATGAAACCTCAAAATCAATAAATTATATCAATAGACCTAATTTTCTACCAAGTAATTGTAAATAATTAGAAAAGGTGTTCTAAAAAAGGGTAGACTTCCCCCTAAGGAATAATTTAATGATTTTTCAGATGTCAATGTACATTAGTTAAATGGTTATTCAAGTTGAACTTCTAACATTTCAATGTTTTGAAGTGTATCATAGAATTCCTTTATATAAGGACAGTTGCTACACAATTTGAATGTTATATATCTTGATGCTTTAACTACTTTTGCTGCAATTTTAATCAATGTTAATCGAATGGTATTTACTTGTTGATTTTTCATATTAGCAGGTAATACCAATCGTTTAAAGTAATTGAATATGTTATATGCTAAAGCATGTATTTGGAGTCTGTTAGAATTTACGATTTTTGATGAGCTACTTATAGCAGCAAAGTCAAAACCATTTTTACATTCTTTTATATAGTTCTCCATTGTACCACGCTTACAATAAAACTTTATAACATCCTGTGGAGAAACATCCATATTTGTTACCACGAATGTAAACATATGAATAAACTGATTTGCTGGTTTTTCCACTTTACAGACTACTCTTCTTGGATATTTCCAAGAAGATGCTTGATAATAAAACTCTCCATATACAACAGCATAGTCAATACTGTTTTTTGCTGTTATTTCAGTTAATTCATCACACAAATGAGATGCAAGTTGTCTTAATGTGTTATTCTCTTTAAGACGTATTGCATAACTTACACCATTTGATTCACACTGTTCATAAAGTTTTGGTTTGGTAAAACCACTATCGCCTCGTAGAAACAATTTTGTTTCAGGATAATCATTTAAAAATTCATCAAGTAATGGTTGCATAAATTCTTCCACACCTGTACTTGAATAAGTAGAACCATCACGAAGCTCTATTTTTAAAAGGTCACCTGTTAAACCATCAAAACAAAGTAATGGATGATATCCATTTGAATGGTAATGAAAGTTGAAAGAATGTCCCTCTTGTTTACCATAAGTTTCAAGTAATGTTGAGTCTAAATCCAAAAGTATAATTTCAGGATGTTTTACAGCATAAACACGTTTTCTGATAACTTTTAATATATCAGTCAACTGTCTCAATGTTGTTTCATCCATACGATTAAAAAATCTTGAAAGAGTAGGTTGTGATGCAAGAGCATTCTTATCAAGCATTCTAGTCATTACAGGATCATTTTTAAGATAATCAGCATGGTCATCTTTAAAATAACCACCAAATATTTGATACAAAACTTGAAGTAAATTTTGGTTATCTTTGTGATAACGACAAGCAGTATCATTAGTTTTGAAAATTGTTTCTATGAGTTGTTCAATACGTAGTTTATGGCAAAATTCTTTGAGCAGGATAAAACCTGCATCGGAGGATAAATTTCCTCCATTAAAATTTATTTTGAATTTCCTATTGCAATTTAGTGTCTTTGTGATTACAATATCCATGTAAGAACCTTCCTTTTTTTTTATTTGTATTTAGGCACAATATTATACCAAAGGTTAGGTTCTTTTTCTATCACTAAATAAGTGAAATTTAAAATATTTAAAAATTGTAGTATTTATCAATTGTTA
Organism: Bacilli bacterium; assembly: GCA_045533785.1. Classification (GTDB taxonomy): domain Bacteria; phylum Bacillota_I; class Bacilli_A; order ML615J-28; family CAG-313; genus UBA1737. The sequence continues at coordinate 350 of JAZSIL010000016.1, read as the reverse complement.
CTAGCATTTTGATGTTATTTTATGAATAAATTAGGGTGATTTTATATTCGAATAATAGTAGGGTCCTAAACAGTTACATATGACAAAATATATGTTAAACTATCTAAGTGTGTTTGGGTTGGCACATAGTATATGGAAGGTTAAAAAGGAGAAAAGGATGAAGAACAAATATTTACTAATGCAGATGATCTGAGTAAATACTTATTATTTGGTACATTAGAAAAACAAAAATCTTATATTGTTAAAAGTGGTGATACAATTTCAAGTGTAGCATTTGCTAATAACCTAAATATTGATGAATTATTAGTAGCAAATGATGAATTACGTAGTGAAAACACATTACTTTTTCC
>JAZSIL010000047.1:0-13298 GCA_045533785.1 Bacilli bacterium | reverse complement strand
AAATGTATAAGTATGTTTACACGAGGTGCACTATGAGTAAAATTGAAAAAGAAAGAAGAAAGAATGAATATAATATTCAGTCAATTAATACACATTTAGTAAATATTTTAGAAGAAAATTATTATATTGAACTAGGTAATGTTGATATAAAAGTTCTTGACAAGCTTTTTAGTGGTCATCCTGTTGCACTTAGTGAAATATATTATAGTGACATTACTGCAAATGGAATTGGTAGAATTAGTGATGATGTAGAAGCAGATATAAATTATCAAATTAACTACTTATATAGCTTACATCAAAAATCATCATCTTCTAAATTTATTCTTACATGCGGTACTGTAAAATATTTTGATAAGTATGCGGTTGAAAAGTTTGCGCCAATAATTTTAATTCCGTTATCAATTGATTATATCAAACAAGAATTAGTAATTTTAGGTAATGCTTGTTTGAATACCATGTTACTTCGTCTTTGTAAATCGGAGAAATTATTAAATGATAAACAAATTGGTGAATTAACACTTCTTGCAGAAAGTAAAATTGAAAATGTATTTGAACTTGACAATGTCTGTATAAAACTTGGAGAAATCACTGGATTTGGAATTGGGACATCTAACTATTTATCACTTATGGAAGTTGAATATTCCGACTATATTGAACAAGAGAATTTCTTTAATATAAGACGTTCAATCTATGAAATCAATGATATTGAATTAATAAAACAATATTTTAAAAATGTTCATACTATTAAACCTGCTAATATTGAGCAAAAATATGTAATATTAAAAGCACATAATGGTGAAAATATTGTTGTTGATGGAAAACTTGGTGCTGGTAAAAGTTCTACTGCTTTAAATATTATTGCGGATAAAATTTATGATGGAAAAAAAGTATTATATGTTAATCAAGATTTAGATAATATTAGTGACTTTAGAAGATATATTAAGTATTTAGGATTTGAACCATATGAGTATGATTTAACAAAAAATGTATGGAACTTAGACGATTTAAAACCTATTGAAGTATCAAGTTATGACAAGTTTGATTTTGGTACTGTTGATGAAATTGCTGCTTATCGTGATACTTATCATAAAAAATTTCATGGATATCCTTATAGTTATATTTTAGAAAAACTTGCTACAAGAAAATCAATGGGATTAGAAGATAAGATTTATTTAGAAAAAAATCTTGATCGTGAAGAAGTAGAATATATTTATAAAACTTTGAAAGAAATTGAAAAATGTTTAGCGAATGTTGATCCACTTCCTAATAATGTTTGGGCACGTCTACAATCTGGACAAAATTCTTTAACAATTGCAGATATTAGAAATCATACTAAAACTTTCTTTGAAGAAAATAAAAAATTAATGAAATATCTTGATAAGTTTGCTGCAAAATATCATCTAAACAAAGTTGAAGAAATTTCTGAGTTTTATAGAATTATTGAAGAAATTAATAGCTTTAAATTATTGAAACCACTTCCAATTTGGGGAAGCGATGAATTTGTAGAGAAGAATACAGATGCGCTTAATAAAATTGCTCATTATGTTGATTATTATGACACGTGTAAAACTTACTATAAAACACACTGTACAAAAAATTATGTTCCAGGAACTATTTATGATGATTTTATAACAATTATTAATAAGCGTTATCAAATAGAAAATCACCAATCTAAAGACGTAGCATATGTTGATGAATTATTACATAACTTTGATTTAATTGAAAACTTACATACAAAATCAAAACGTTGGGTTGAGGCTTCAATTAATATATATGACCGAATTAAAAATTATTTTGATTTTGAAACTCCTAGCGCTGATCAATTTGTATTATTAAATAAATTATTAAAATTATTAGAAGACACTGATGTAGATGATGCATGGTTTGAAGAGTTTATTTTAAATCCGAAATTATTACGTGATAAAGCACAAAAACTTAATGGTATTAACACTCAAATTATTGAACAATATCAACTATTAGAACCATTCCTAAATATGAATGAAATGAGTTATGATTTAATGGATGAACTTGTTCATAATAAAAAATATGTTAAGATTGTTAAAGGCTTACTAGATAAATCTGACTTAAGAAAACATAAAACAACTGCATCAATGGTAGCTACAAACTTAAAACTTTATTATGAAAAAGTTACTGAACTTAAAAACGAACTTCCAACAGATACAAAATTAAATGTCTTAGATGAAAATACTTGGGGTAATTATTTATCTTTCTTAAACTTTATTGACTCTCTTACTCCATGGGAAACTATTGTATTGAATTTATTTATTAAAAAGACAAAAACAATTAAAGGCTTTAAACGCTCTGATTTAATAAAAGACTTAACAATTTTACGTGAAAATCAACGTGAACTTGAAGTAATCGAAAAGGGTCTTAATAAATTTAATTTAAGAGTTCAAGGAAGTAACTTTATTGAGTCAGTAAAATCAATAAAATCATATATTCCATATCTTGCTAAAGTTTTAGTTGCAATTGAAAATATTAAATCTTATCTTAAAAATAGTGCTGATATTACTACTTATGATGTATTATATTTGATTGAAATTGATAAACAATTTACTGAAAGCGAAAAACACTTTAAACAGAAGGATTCTTATTATAAGGAATTATATGGCGCTGGATATAATGGGGCTAAAACTGATGTTGTAATGCTTGGTCAAACAATTGAATATTTTAGAAACTTTATTAAAAGACTTAAGAGTTATGATGGTATAACAAAAGAAAATATTTATGTAGCTTTATTAAATGATAAAGTGTATAGTGAATTTATGGCGGCATGTGAACATTTTGGTGAATATTATGAAACTTGGTATAATGCGTTAAGAGGGTTCTCAATTTGTTTTTATAAAGGTAAGTTAGAATTACAAATCGAAACATTTAGTGTAATAAATAAAATATTATCGGAATATGTTAATAAACTTGATCAATTAGAACCTATTTATCGCGTAGAACATATTTTAGATACTTACCATTATTATGGATTAAAAGATTTTGCAACTAAAATTCAAGATGGCTATTATAATCAAGATATTGCGATCATTTCAGAATTATATTTATATTCAACAATGAATAAATATTATAAAGATATGGTTAAAGAAGGACACCAAGAATTTAGTATTTCGAATTTAGTGAAAACAGTAAATAGTTTTGCAAGTGAAGAAGAGCAATTCTGTGAGAATAATATTTTTGAATTAAGAAAACGTATAAGTGGTTATTCTAATAAAAAGAATAAATTATTTAAAATTACACCATTTGTTGATCCGTTTAATTCAATTGTAGAAGATGCTCCAAATTATAAGAAAATATTTATAGCTGATATAGATGTATTTAATAGAATGTCAGATTTTTCATTCTTTGACCTTGTTATTATTGATGATGCTCACTTATCAACTTCTAATAAATATTCAAATCTATATAAAGCAAGTCAAGTAGTTATTTTAGGGGATGCCTCGTTCCAATCTTCTGCAACAAACTCTTTGATGCAAAGAAATAAGAACTTTACATGTATTCCACTTCATAAACGTTATATAGAAATGAAATCAGAATTTGGAAATGTTTGGCAAAACGATAATCAATATATCTATACGCCTTCACTATTGATTGAAAAACACAAACTTGCATCACTTGGAGAAATGGCTGATAAGATTGTTGATAAGTTTAAAGAACATTATGAAAAAACTGATAAAAAGACAATTAATGTTTTAGTAACTAAATCTAGCACAAGAAGAGAAATCTATAGTTTACTTGTAAGTAGATTAAGACAAGAATTCTCAATGGAAGATGTAGTAAGAATCTTAAATTTATCAATTAAAATAATCTCTACTAATTATGAATCAACTAGACTTTCTGATTATACATATCTTTGGTACGAAGATTTAGAAGATGTAAATAATATCGCTTTAGAACTTGTTAAACGTAATTATATTACCGCAAAACATGCTGTATATTTATGCTTCCAAGATTTAAGAATTACTACCAAAAATATTCTTCATATGGAAAAAATAGATGATTTTATTGGTAAGCCAATAACTCTTTCATTTAGAATTGATGGAATTACTAAAATAATTTTCAATCGTTTAGTTAAAAAAGGACTTGATGTAGAAATAGGTCCTGGATATATTGACTTAGTAATTAAGAAAACTAATAAAAACTTAGGATTTATTATTTATGGCCAAAGAACAGATATGTGTTACTCAATGGTTGATGATTACATTTATTATGTAAATGAATATCAAAAACGAGGTTGGGATATTCACATTTATTGTATGGAAGAATTAAATAAAAATCTTGATGATGTAATTGAACAAATGTATAAATTAGCAAAAGAAGGTAATAAATAATGCCTAGTAATAAAAAAATGTTTATTAGTATTATTCATATCTTTAGAGATTATCCTAATCATTTAGCACTTATCAAGAAAACAATCCGTAATCAACTTGCAAATGGTTTTGATATTAATACTAAATATTTAAAAGGTAAGACTCTTGCTCACTATGTAGTAAAGTATAATATTACGGGCCTATTTATTTATCTTTTAAAGTGTGGACTTAATTTAGATATTTGTGATGATAATTATGATACACCGCTACATGCTGCTGTAAAAAATAATCGTCTTATTCTTGTAAAAGAATTAATTAACTGTAATGTTGATTTAAATCTTGCGGGAGAATTTGAAGCAACACCTCTTCATATAGCGGTATCAGAAGGTCATGAAGAAATTGTAAAACTTTTATTAAAAGCAGGTGTTGATGTATCACTTGTTGATGAAAGAAATCAATCAGCACTTGATTATGCAATTGATGAAAAAAATGATCAAATAATTAATTTATTAAAAAATAAAAAATAGAAAGGTAACAAACAATGTTAGTAAGTTTATTTAACGTAGGAATAATAAATGACCAAACAAATTATGTAACATTAGCAATTGAACTTGTTATATTTATTCTTATGGTTAGTTTAGTAGCAGTTTTTATTTTTAAGAAAACAAAAAGAACAAAAACTGTGGTTATATCAATTTTATATTTACTTTCAGGTATTATAGTTTGTATCTTGGATTTAAACATTCTTAAATTTGCTTTACTACTACTTGGAACAATTATATGTACAAATTGCTTGGTAGTTACAAATAATGAATACCGTAATAATACAAGAAATTATACTGCTCCTGTAAAAGTTCCTAAAAATGCTTTAACTGATGAAGATGCGAAAGAAAAACTAATTGATACTTTAGTTGCTGCAACAGCTTATCTATCTTCAAGAAAAATAGGTGCAATTATTACAATTGAAAAGACACAAAACTTAAATACATATATTGAAAAAGGTGTTAAACTTGATGCCGAAGTAACAGTAGAACTTTTAAAAACAATCTTCTTCCCAAATACAGCTTTACATGATGGTGCTGTAATTATTAGAGGAAATCGTATTATGTGTGCTGGTACATTCTACACACCAACTGATAAACCTGATATTAATAGTGAACTTGGAAGTCGTCACCGTGCTGCAATAGGTATTAGTGAAGATAGCGATGCATTTACTGTTATTGTATCAGAAGAATCAGGTAAGATTTCTACAACACTTGGTGGTACAATTACAAGAGGGTTAAGTGAAGAAGCGCTAAGATTATCACTTGAAAATCATATTATTATTCAATAAAAGAGGTATCCAATGATTACAATATTTAATACATTAGGATTCGTATATCAAGGCATAGAAAAATTTGGAATAGTATTTTATACATTCGTATTTGCTATTCTTGTGTGTACAATGGTAGCTCAATTTATAGTATTTAAAAAGTATGATTATTTATCACTAGCTCAAGTATTATTATTGATAGCAATATTATTTTTAAACGATACAAAAAAAGCTTTATTTTATGTGCTAGTAAGTTTAATGATGGTTTTAATCTTACTTAGAATTTGTCAATTAACTTATAAATATTTATGCAGTAACACAATTAAACAAAAAGTAGAAGAACATCTTCGTAATGATACTATTGATTTCTTTATCACAATGAACAAAAAGAATCGTATTATTAATTCAAGTGTTTCATTTGCTCAATTAACAAAATTAACTAAAAAAGAAATTCTAAAGAAGAATGGTTGGTATTTAATGTTTGAAGCATTAGATATTGTTAAGATTAATAATGAAGAGTTTATTACATCAAATAAAGAATTATTTATAGCACATTTAGATGAAGTATTAAGTAAATATAAAATGTATGAATTTACACTTGATATTAAACTAAATGAAAATGATTCTCCTACTCATTACTATGGATATATTCAAGCAATATATTTTAGAGATAAAAAAGTAGGTACTGCCGTATACTTATATAGTGATAGACAAAGTTTAGTAGCAGGTATTAAAGGTAAACTTGATTATGCAATTAATAACTTATACAATCATAAAAATGTACTTCATATTCTAATGAGTTTATCAGAAGGTGTAGCATTATATTATGATTATCAAGAAAGACTATTTTTTGCAACTCAAAGCTTCCAGGAATTTGTTGGTCTTGAAAAAGAATCATACACATTTAAAGAAGTATATGAAATGATTGTTGATGAAGATTTAGAAAAGTATAACGAACAAAGTGAAACAATAAATAGTATTAGTCCAACGAGAATTAAAATTAGACTTAAGATTAATAATGTTTGTTTTAACGCTATAGAAGATGCCTTATTCTTAACCAGAGAAGGTGAAGAATATGTATCAATTATTCATATAACATCAAGATGTGATGAAACAACGAATAATCGTATTTTATCTTCTAAAGAATCGGCTGATATTATTTCAGGCTTATCTGAAACACCAATTGCTCCAGTTGTCTATAAGGTTGAAGAATTATTAAATAACTCATTAAAGGATGATATTGATGAAGAGTAGTCTAGTTTTATTAATGGCTGGAAGTGGTACAAGAAGTGGTCTTGAAATTAATAAAGTTTTATATCAAATTAATAAGATTCCACTTTTTATGTATAGCTTAGATAAATTTAGTCAAGTAGGGTTTGATGAATATATCTTAGTTACTTCAAGAAATGATTTTGAGCTTGTTTCTGAATATATGGAAAATACACCATTAAAGGTTAAAATTATTATAGGTGGAGCATCAAGATGTGAAAGTGTAAGATGTGCTTTAAAACACGTTACAACTGATGTCGCATTTATTCACGATGCCGCAAGACCTTTAATAAATACTACTGATATTAAAAATATTAAAGAGTCTGCTAATACATATAAACTTGGAACAATGTATCACCCAGTAAATGATACAATTAGAAAAGTTGAAGGAAGTGTTGAGCTAGTTAATCGTGATTACTTATATTCAATCACTACACCGCAATTTTTCCATAAATCGTTATTTAACACCATTTTAAATAATAAAGCTTTAATAACTGATGAAATTACTTTATTTGAAAATAAATACGAAATAAGTTTTATTAAAGAAACTACACATAATTTGAAATTGACAACAAAAGAAGATATTGAGTATATCGAATATGAACTGTCTAGTAAATATAATTATTCAAGTGGACATTCGCTTGACTATCATCCATTTGATACTAGCGGTAAACTAATTTTAGGTGGAGTTATATTTGATGAATATCCAATCCTAAAAGGACATAGCGATGCAGATGTAGTATTACATGCTGTTACAGAAAGTTTACTTGGAGCTGCATGTCTTGGTGATCTTGGAACATTATTTCCTGATACTGATCCTTTATATAAAGGATATGACTCAAGTAATTTCTTAAAAGAAGTTGTTAAAATATTAAATAAAAAACATATTAAAATTCAGTCTATTGATGTTATGGTTTATTTGATTAAACCAAATTTAAAAGACTATAAATTAAAAATGGCTAAACATATTAAAGATATTACTGGTGCATCTTTTGTGTGTGTTAAAGCTGCTACTTTAAATAAAAAAGGTCTAATATCTTTAGAAGAAGGTATTGGCGCTGAAGCAATTTCATTAATAAAAGTACCTCATAATAAATAAAATATTATGAGGTTTTTTATTATGAAAAAAATTAAGCTATTTATAATCTTTTTATTATTTATTTTAATTCCACTTACAATAGTTAAAATGATTGATAATTACTTTAGCGAAAGAACAAATGAATTTTTAGAACAAGCTGTAACACTTGCAGCAAGTGATATTTTCTCCATGGCATCTTTAGAAGTAGCAGCACTTTCAAGTGAAGAAAATTTTCTTAAATATAAATATGATGATTCTAATAAAATTATAGGTGTATATGTTGATACAATAGTTGTAAATAAAATTCTTGCGCTTGTATCAAATTTAATAAGTGACTCGTTAAATAATGGGCAAATAGAAGAACGCTTAGGAGAAGTAGAAATTCCCCTTGGACAGCTTTGTAGTCGAGCTCTTTTCGCAAATTTTGGGCCAAATATTAAAATTGAAACCTCCCCAATGTCTTCTTATACAACTGATTTATTTACTGAAACTAGTGAATTCGGCATCAATAATACTTTACTTGAGGTATATATAAAAGCAGTTATTAACATTGAAGCATTCATCCCTTTAAAAAGTCAAACAATTACTTTAGAAACTAATATTTACTTAATCTCAGAGGTTTTACAAGGAAGTGTTCCAGTATACTATTTTTCTGGTAATTTAGGTAATAAATAAAAATTATTCCAAATTAATACAAAATAATATTAAAATGTAGTATAATATATATAAGTATAAAATTAGTTTAAGAGGTATAAAAAAATGACTCAAGAAGAAATTATAAAGCAAGTAAAAAAAGTAATTAAAAAATTACGCCCATATCTTAATCAAGATGGTGGAGATTTGGACTATGTTGATTTTAGGGATGGTATTGTATATATCAAATTATTAGGTGCATGTATTGGCTGTTCAAGCAGTGATGATACAATTAAAAATAGCATTGAAGTAATGATGCTAGAAGAAGTACCAGGTGTAATCGGTGTAGAAAAAGTAGAGGAAGAATTCTAATGCAACCAGGAGATATCGTTATAGCGAAAATTACAAGTATTGTAGGCTATGGCGCATTTGTTAGTGTAGGAGACTATATTGGACTTGTTCATATATCTGAATTTTCTGATAACTATGTAAAATCAATTAAAGAATTTGTTGAAGTTGGACAAGAAATCCGTTTACGAGTTTTAGAAATCGACGAAGAAAATAAGAAAATTAAATTAAGCTATAAACAACTACATAAAACAAGAGGTATTAAATGCCGCGTTCCAGAATACAATATTGGATTTAAAACACTAGATGATAAATTAGCAGGATGGATTGAAAATTTTAAATTGGAGGACTAAGATGAAAATATTAAAAATTTTTAGCATCTTATTATGTTTAACTATAACTTTAGCTTTATCATCGTGTGAAAAAGAGGATCATATTATGGAAAACTATCCAGGACTTACAGATAATAAACACATCATAAAAGAACTATCGCTAAAAGAGGTAACTGAAAAAGTTTCAAATAAAGAAACATTTGTTTTAGTATTTGGCTTTTCTGAATGTCCTTGGTGTCAAGCAATTATGCCTGAATTAAATGAAGTTGGAAAAAAATTATCTTTAGATACAGTATATTATTGTAATATAAAAGATGGTCGTGATAATCCAGATTCAAAAGATAGAATATATTATCTTGGACTTCATGAGTATTTTAATGATATTGTTGACGTAGAAAAAAATAGAATTAATGCTCCAACAGTAATTAAAGTAAATAGTGGAAATCTTGTAGGATATCATATTGATACTGTGCCTAGTCATACTATTAATGATGCAGGTGTGCTTCCTGCACTTACGGAAGAACAAAAAATAGAATTACACACATTATTGACTGAATTATTTAATAAATAATGTATAAATTAAAAAAGTTAAAAATAAAATACATTGGTGATTTAAGTTTTGAAAAAACGTCGTGTAACTTTATTTTTAACTTTTATTATTATAATAACCCTTTTACTCGTATCGTTTACAGTATATATAAACCAACCAACTAAAACAATTTGTATTGATGCTGGTCATGGTGGATTTGATGGTGGAGCTGTTTATAATAATACTTTAGAAAAAGATATAACTCTTAAAGCCAGTTCTTTTTTAGGTAGAATGTTAGAAGATACTGGTTATTGTGTAATTTATACAAGAACAACTGATAAATCTCTTTCAAAAGATAAAACAACTGATATGAAAGAAAGACTAAAAATAATTAATAAAAAATCGAATATTATATTTATATCTCTTCATGCAAATATATACCCAAGTAATAAAGTGTATGGTTCCCAAGTATTTTACAGTAGCAACTTTGATTCATCAAAAACTTTATCTGAACACATTCAAAACTATTTAAAAGAAGAAGATAAATTGAATAAAAGACTTGCAAAAGTAATAAAAGATAAATATATTACTGATAATGCTATAATACCTGGCTGTATCGTAGAACTAGGGTTTATGTCAAACGAGAATGATTTAAAAGTAATGACTAATGAAAAAACATTAGAATATAGATGCTTAATGATTTATTTAGGAATATTAAAATATTTAGAATATAATTAGGAGAAGACTATGAAAGAAGTAGTAGTAAAAGTAATAAACCAAGATGCAATGATTTTCCTTGGAAAAATACTTACAACATATATGTATCCAAACCTAGTAATCGCTGCACGTGGTGATTTAGGAGCAGGTAAGACAACCTTTACAAAAGGAATTGGTCTTGCACTTGGTGTAAAAAGAACAATTAATAGTCCAACATTTACGATTATGAAAATCTATGAACCAACTATTAATGTTAATAATATTGAAAAGTTGTATCATTTAGATGTATATAGATTAAATGATTCAAGTGGTGATGATGCACTTTCTGAATACTTTGATCTTGGCGGTGTATCAGTTGTTGAATGGGCAGATATTATTGATGACTTATTACCTGATAATCTTTGGCATATTACGATTACTAATATTTCTTTAGATGAAAGATTATTTAAGTTAGAGTGTAATGATGATACTGATATTGAAAGTATAAAAGAAACATTAAGGAGTAATAATTATGAAATTATTAATTGATTCATCAACTAATTATTTATACTTATGTATTGTTAATAAAGGTGATGCTAAATATTTTGTTAGAAGTGGGAAAAACGATCACTCAGAAACGTTAGTAGATTTTTTAAATAACTTCTTAAAAGAAAATAACATTACTACAGATGATATAACTGAAGTATATGTTGGGCGTGGACCAGGATCATATACAGGACTTCGAATTGCAGGGACTGTAGGTAAAGTACTTGCACATATTAAAAATAAAAAACTATATAGCTTCTCATCACTTGATTTAATACTTGCCTCTGTTATTGAAAAAGACGGACTATATATATCAAGAATTGATGCTAAAAAGAAACATAGTTATTATAAAGTTGTTAATATTTTAGATAATCATATAAATGTAGTTATAGATGAATCATTTGGTGAAGATGCTGTAGCTTTTAAAGATTATGAAAACTATCAAATTTTAGAAATGAATGATGATTTCTTTGAATCAAATCCTGCTAAAAATATTATTAAATATAACTTATTTAAAGAAGAATCAACACTTGACTTTACACCTAACTATATAAGAAGTGGTATCTAATGGTTAAGATAGAAAGACTTATTAAAGAAGATATTCCACAAGTTGTCTTATTAGAAGAAGAATTACTAGGTGATTCTTTAGGTAAAGAGATGCTTGAAAATGAAATTAATAATGAAAGTATTTGTTTTTTAGCTGCTAAAGATAATAAAAAAGTATTAGGTTATATTGGTGCTTATGTTATAGAAGGCGAAATGGAAATCTTAAACTTTGTTGTTGATAAAATACATCAACGAAGTGGGATAGGAACACTTTTATTTAATACATTACTAGATCTTTATCCAAATACTAAATCAATTATTTTAGAAGTAAGAGAAAATAATGAACAAGGAATAAACTTTTATAAAAAGAATAATTTTAATGTAATATCAAAAAGAAAGCATTACTATAAAAATGGCGATGATGCCTTAGTAATGATGAAGGAATTAATATGATAATACTAGCAATAGAATCAAGCTGTGATGAAACAGCAATGGCCATCGTTGAAGATGGAAGAAAAATATTAAGTAATACAGTTTATACACAAATAGCTATTCACACAATGTATGGTGGTGTAGTACCTGAGGTTGCAAGTAGAGAACATATCAAGAAAATTACATATGTATTAGATGATGCGTTAAAGCAAGCAAATCTTACACTTGATGATATTGACGCTGTAGCTGTCACAAAAGAACCAGGATTAATTGGATCTTTAATGGTAGGTGTTAATACTGCTAAAACAATTAGTTTATGTTTTAATAAACCACTTATTTATGTAAATCATATTCATGGTCATATATATGCAAACTATCTAGAAGAAGACTTCACTTTTCCACTTCTTGCGCTTGTAGTATCTGGTGGACATACTGAACTTGTCCTTATGAAAGACCATATGGACTTTGAAATATTAGGTGAAACACTTGATGATGCAGTAGGTGAAGCTTATGATAAAGTAGCAAGAGTAGTTGGTGTTGGTTACCCTGGTGGTCCTATTATTGATAAAATGGCTTCCCAAGGCGTTCCAGTTTATCCACTTCCACATATTAAACTTTCTAAAGACTCCCTTGATTTTAGTTTCTCAGGATTAAAATCAGCAGTAATCAATCTTTGCCATAACGCCAATCAAAGAGGGGAAACGATTGATGCTAATAACCTTGCAGCAAGTTTCCAAAATGCAGTTATTGATGTACTAGTTTCTAAAACATCAAAAGCAGCTACAATGTATAATGTTAAACAAGTTATTATTGCAGGAGGGGTTGCAGCTAATAAAGGTTTAAGAGGTGCAATGAAAGAAAAAATGGATAAACTTGAAATCAAACTAACAGTACCTGAGTTTAAATATTGTACAGATAATGCCGCAATGATTGCTGCTGCAGGATACCATAAATATATAAAAGAACTAAAGAATTAATTTTAGAAAAATTTATACTTGTTGGTGATATATGATGCCAACAAGTTATCTTTATTATTAAAAAAATGGATGTGAAATATGAAACAAAATGATTTAAAGACTCATTATATGAAATTATGGGATGCACCATTTAATGCTATAAAAAGTGGAACTAAAACTATTGAAATGAGACTTAATGATGAAAAAAGATCTGCTATAAAAATTAATGATATAATTGTATTTACTAATATATCTAACGGTGATAAAATTAAAACAAAAGTTGA
>JAZSIL010000044.1:0-2555 GCA_045533785.1 Bacilli bacterium | reverse complement strand
TTCATCTTTACGTGATAAAAACATTTTAAAGAAACTAACAAAATTAAAACTAACAATCCCACATTTTAATAATAAATAATAGTATGTAAGTATTAAAGCTAGTTCATTATACTCAGAATAAGGTTTAATATTATGCATTTCCATAATTAAGATAGAAGATAAAATTATAGGTTCATATAATTTTTGAATTATTGCAGCATCATAATCATCTAAAATAGTATTAAATTTATAACGGACACTTCGATTTTTAGTTCCTTGAATTGTAAAATCATGACTATTTATTTTAATAGTTGGACCATAAATACGCTTTAATAAATCTAAAATATCAACACTATTAATTGGTCTTTTTTCTACAAAAGCATTATTTCTAATTGAAATTAAGATTTTCTTAATTGCAGCAACCATTTTTTCTTCTTTATTTTTAGGTGTGTAATCTTTAGTAATTATTAATCTTTGTCTTTCAAAACTCACCTTTATACCTAAATATTTAACAATTTCAAAAGTATCTTCTTCTAATGAATTGTTATAATCAATAAGATAATCTTCTTTATAGATACTACTATATGTTTCTGATTTACCAATTGTTTTATATAATGTTAATAATTCTAAAAATAATTCACCTGGTATTTGGTAATTTTTTAGATAATCAAAATTATTCATAGTTTATCTATCCTTTAAAAATGGTAACTTTTTAAATAACAATGGTATTAAATAAATAGCTACAATAGCAAGACCAAAATGTGTAACTAAATTAGATGTTTTTAGTAGCCAACTATATTGTTCAATGAATTCTAAATGATTAATAATATGAATGACTAAATATAAAATCCCCATAACAATAAGTCCAATAAAATAACGTAAAAGATTAATTTTCTTGTTTTTAGCTATTTCAAAATTTACATATTTTTCTTCAAGAACTAGTCCGCATAAAGCTCCACCTAAGATTCCCATACCTTTATAGAAATCTTTTCCCATGTCTTTAAAGAATAAAAACGGAATAAAGCATAACGCACAAATTAAGAATAGCCAAATTTTTTTATTATAAAACTTATCTATAAGCGTTCCAAATACAATTGATGTAATAATTCCTAATCCAACTCCTGTAACAACGTCTCCAGGAAAGTGTACACCAAGATATAATCTAGAAATAGGAACAATTACTAGCATAAAAACACTAATAATTAATACCCAGTTCTTCTTAAAATAACGAATTAAGCTTGAATATAATGTACCAGAATTTTGACTATGTCCACTTGGAAATGATGTACCAGTCGCAACTGAGTCTAATTTAGTTCCAGCTAAACGATCTAAATGACTTTTATTAGGGTATTGAAATGGTCTTTTTGCAAGAAACAATCCTTTTAGGATACCATTTAAATTAATTCCTACGATGCCAATAAAAGCAATTTTAATTCCTTTTTCTTTATTTATACACCAATAGATAATCGTCATTAAGACTAAAATTCCTAAACTTCCACCTATTTGGGCGATAAAATAAAAGAAATAATCTAACAGTTT
The DNA here is from genome assembly GCA_045533785.1 of Bacilli bacterium. GTDB lineage: Bacteria > Bacillota_I > Bacilli_A > ML615J-28 > CAG-313 > UBA1737. The sequence goes on along the minus strand of JAZSIL010000044.1, from coordinate 1,037 downwards.
AGAATCTATTTGATTTAACCATTCAAGAATAGTCCATTCAAAATTAAAACGATGGATTTCTAAAATCATATTTTTTACTCCTATAATTATTTATGTTTTGTAATATTTTTGGCTTGTTTAGAAAGAGCATATAATGTTTTAACATCATGAATACTTAAAACACTAACTTCTCCTTCTTTTAAATTATTAATTGTAATGTGACCAAAACGAACTCTTGTTAATTTTTTAACTTCATGACCTATTACTTTAAACATTTCTTTAACTTGATGATAGTTTCCTTCAGTAATAATAATGCGTACTAAACTAGAACCATGTTCACGATCAAGCGACTCAATAGTAACAATAGCTGGTAAAGTCTTTTTACCATTGATAATAACACCTTCACTAAGTTTTTTTACATCAGTAAATGTAAAAATTCCTTTTACACGTGCTAAATATTCTTTTTCAATACCACTTTTAGGTCCAACTAGTGTATTCATAAACTCACCATCATTTGTAAGTAATAAAACACCTTTAGTATCATAATCAAGTCTTCCGATGCAATATAATCTTTCATTTTTGATTTGTTCAGGTAGAATATCTATAATTGTCTTTCTACCACGATCATCACTTGATGTACATATAATTCCACGTGGTTTATTTATCGCATAATATTTTTTAACTTCTTTTTCTATAACTTTACCATTAACTTCGATAACATCATCGGGTGAAACCTTAGTTCCTAAAATAGTAATAATTTCTCCGTTAACTTTAACACGTCCCGCTAAAATTAATTCTTCTGCTTTTCTTCTACTACAAATACCGCATTCGGCAATTCTTTTTTGTAATCTTTCCATATTATCATTTCCTTCTCTATATTTTATTTCATACCAATTATACTAAAAATTAACATTTTTTTCAAGCAATTAATTAGTAATGATTTACGAATTAGGCAAATAAGCATTAAAAACCCCTCTCAGAGCGTTTGAAATTTAAAAAGATGAGTAAATATCTACTCATCTTTTGTAATCTAGCTTATATAATATTAAAATAAATCT
>JAZSIL010000003.1:0-2933 GCA_045533785.1 Bacilli bacterium | reverse complement strand
TTGCTTCTAAAACTTTATCCACCTTTAACAAATTTCTTTCTAAAAAGCCATATTACCTATATTCTTTAAAAATATATTTAAATTTTTAGATAATAAACTTAATTATTCTTCTGAATTATTATTAATTTTTTCAAATTCTATTATATCTTTATCATAATTTGTTTGAAGATTAATCCAGAAAATCGTATCTATTTCTAAAGCATATTCTAATTTTTTTGCAAAATCTACAGATATATTTTTTTGACCGCTTATAACTGTACGAACGTGTTTTTCGCTTACGCCACAACGAATAGCTAATTCTTTTTGCGACATATTTTTTTCTTCTAAAAATTCAGCAATTGTTTCACCAGGATGAATAATAAGATCACGGGATAATCCATGTTTGTTTTGTGCCATAATAATCAACAACTCCTTCTATATAAAATACTTCACAACTCACCAAACTATTTTGCTTAAATCTAATGAATTAGGACAAATAATCAATCGATAATTTGCAGATATATGGATTGAATATTTTCCTTTCATATTCCCCTCTAAGGGTTCACATTTACAAATATGTTTATCTATAACAAAATAAAAATTCAGAGAAGCTAAAAGTTGATCCAATTTTCTTTTAAGGCTCCGTAAAATATCCATGCTATTAATGGATTGCATAATTTTTTTATTTTTGCTAGAATCTTATAAATTTTCAAACAATTTTTCTGTATAGTCGTCTTTATAAATTAGTTTCATTCATACCACCCCTCCTATAATAATTACCCAATTGGTAATTATTATGCCACAAAATATAATTAATGTCAATAAAATTATCTAAATTATATATTATTTAATTATCTAAATTATATATTATTTAATTGTTCTTTAATATTAATAAACCATTCTCTTTCTTTATACTCATCTAATATTTCAATTGTTAATAGTTTTCTCATCATATCTACAATTTGTGTATTGTTTGATGGCGAGGCTTGAATTTTCCAAGTATCTAGCATTGGTAGTTTCAAAGTATGTTCTTTTATGTTTGTTGACTTTAATGATAATTCTAAACATCTAGTTAAATGATGCTTTAATACATTTTCATCTTTTGTTGTTTTTGCTTCAAATTTAGCCATTTCTTTATGCATTATATATAATAATTTCATCATTTCAAAACTCATATCATCATTCTTATATGCTACTTCAAATATATCCGAGACTGTCTTAAATACATTTTGTTTATATTTTGCATCCTTTGGTGATTCAGTATCAAACACTATTTGCGCTGCCATCCAATACATTTTATCTAAAAACCAATACATACACCAACTAACATGCCCAATAGTTTCTTCACTACCAAATATTTGTGTATATATTAATTCAGTTGAATGATGAAGCGGAAATGATTTATCAGCCCATTTTTCTGCCATATCTTCTTTGCCTAAATAACTATATAAAACAGCTAGTTGATTACATACTTGACCTTTGTAATAATTACTAGGATGATCCATATTATATATTTCATTTCCTAGCTCAATTATTTCATTTTGATATTTAATTTTATCAACATCATAATATAGACTCATTAAATGTTCTTTTATCTCAATATTATTCGGCATTTTTTTATACATTTCTTTACATAGTTCTAATGCTTGTTCATAATCACCATTTCTACATAATGCCTCTGCTTGGTCTTCAAATTTATCAACTAATCTTTGTTCGTCTATCTTTTCAACTTGCAGTAATTCATCAATCGTTATTCCGTAAAATCTTGCAATATCAGGAAGTAATAATATATCAGGTAATGTGTTTCCATTTTCCCATTTACTCACTGCTTGAAATGAAACACCCAAATATTCTGCTAATTTTTCTTGAGAAACATTTTTTTCTTTTCTTAAACTCTTTAATTTTTCTGATAAACTCACATTCATTATCATTTTCTCCTCTTATTATATTGTAGCTACACTAACATTATATCATATTATAATTTTAAAACAATAACTTATTTAGAGAGTTTTCAGTTTAGCAATTCAACCAAATTGGGAATTGTCATAATAAGCATACCATTACAAAAAAGCACCATTAATCCAGTAGAAAAACAGTGCTTTAAATATTAAAATAATTATATCCTTACTATAAATAACAATAACTTATAAGAATTAGAATGGCACCTTAAATAGGAATCGAACCTATATCATAAGAATCGGAATCTTATATTTTATCCATTAAACTATTAAGGTCTATTAAAACTATAAATTATTTAAATCTAATTTTTCCCAAAGATTACCTTTAGGAAGACATTTAAATTTCATTGGTTCTTTAGTTACAGGATGAACAAAAGATAAATAATAGGCATGTAAATGCATATGAGTGTCAGCGTTTGATCCATATAATTTATCCCCATATAAAGGATTACCGATATTAGAAAACTGAACTCTAATTTGATGATGACGTCCTGTGTGTAATAAAATATCAACAACACTCAAATCATCAATTTGTTTGATTAAAGTATAATCAAGAACAGCACGTTTACCTTTATCTTTAGTAGTAACAAATGACTTAACTAATTTTTCATCTTTAATTAAATAATCTTTTAGGGTTCCATGTTCATTTACTTTACCCTGTACAATTGCCACATATTTCTTTAAAACTTCACCATTTCTAATTTGCTCTGAAATTCTACTAGCTGCTTTAGATGTTCTCGCAAAAACCATTACTCCACTAGTCATTCTATCAAGTCGCATTACAAGCCCTAGAAAAACATTACCTTCTTTTTTATATTTTACTTTAATATATTCTTTTAATAATGTTAACATATCCGGATCTTTAGTATGATCTTCTTGACTAAGTATTCCAACAGGTTTTACTGCGACAATAATGTGGTTATCTTCATATAGTATATCTAAATTCATATTGTTACCTCTTTATATTATTATATAACATTTATAAAAAAATTAAAA
>JAZSIL010000159.1:0-5943 GCA_045533785.1 Bacilli bacterium | reverse complement strand
ATAAATATTCTTTTCATAAAAAACTAATATTGGATAATATTTGTTATATGAAATGATTACATCTTCAATTAGTATAGTTATAGTTTGAACATCTTGTAGTACATTTCCATAATCTATTGCGGCAATTAAACAATTATTATATTCACCATATGATTCTTTAATTTGCATAGAATAACCATTTTGCTTTTTATAAGTTTCTTTAAATTCTTTCATCTTATTATAATTTAATATATATTTATTTTCAATATCTAAACGATTATATTCATAATTATAATTAACTTCAAAATTATATTTTTTATAAATCTTTTTTTCCCATTCCTTTGGAATTAAAATCAGTTCCTCGAAATAAGACATTACTGCATCGCCACAATCTTGATAATCATTGTAAGACAATGTAACATAAATCTTACCTTTTTCAATAAATAAATCATAATAAAAAATGTCATTTAAACTATCATTATAAAATGGTTCTTCTCTTATAAAGTATAGTGCACAAAAGTTTTCTTTCAAATATTCATCACTACAATTAGCATTAAATAACTTTGATAAACTTTCACATTTGATATCTTCTAAAGATTCTACTGTTGAGTGCACACCATCTTCAAAAGTGTGATTAAATTCAAATTTAGAATCAGAAAAACGACTAGAAACGTAATACGGATACATTGAATACATTGTTTCATTATTATAATAGCCATATGGTTGAGATGTATCAGGGCCATTTGGTGTATTAACACATCCCACAATTAAAATACTCATTAAAAATAATATTATTAAAACTAAACTTTTTTTCATTTATTTTTCCTCACCATTTAAATATTTCATATATTAAGACAATTTAACTTTATAAATAGTTTCAATAATTAATTTTTATGTGGTGATAACTATTATTTTTTTCTACCTTTATTTTCACGAATATAAGCTAAAACATCAGAATCAAAATTTCCCCATTCTTTATTAACACTAAAATTCAATATTCCATTATGACTCCAATTTCCACTTATTCTTTTATCCTTACCGATAATAACATAATCTCTTTTCTTAAAATATGAAATTGAACCTTCAGTCATAAACAAACTACATGGTTTAGTATCATATAAATCAACTTTAGCCTCCACAAAATCAATTTTTTCTAACTCATCAATAGTTGGTATTTTATCAAATACTTTTTTGTAAATTTTAAAATATGGCCAAATATCTTTAACTTCTGGTACTATACATGAAGTATACGATATAACATCATCTGCTTTTAACAACACAATGTATTTATCATGGTATGATTTAAATTCTTCTTGAGATATTTTTTTTAAATACGAATTAGCTTCTGGATTATATATCTTATCTAATGTTTTTAGTTTTATTGCAACAGCATCTCCAATTTCAAATATTGGTTTTGTATAAAAATTAATAGATATTTTCTTTTTAGGAGGCAAAGGAGATAGTAATCTTTCTTTTAGTTCTCTTAATACTTTAAGTCTTGCATTAAGTTCTTTTTTACCAGCTAGTTCCCACTCTTCTATCGCAACATTATTATCTATTAAATATAATGCTCTTTGTTTTACAGCTTCGGTTAAAATACCTCTTTTCCACATATAATCAGCAAGTGAATAAACATAATCACATAATTCGTACTCATCACTCAAATCATATTCTTTACTAACATATTTTTCAATTTCTTCTACTGCTTTTTCAACATCATAGTATGCAAAAGCAACTGAATATTCACCTTTTAAATCTTCTGCTAAATCATTACCATATATTGTAGGACTAAATACACCCATAGCAATTCCTCCATATTACTTTATAGTTTTATTATACTATATTTTTACCTTTATTTCTACTATTTAAAAAATACCGGTTAACTACAATTTAGCTAACTGGTATTTTAGTAATAATTGAATGTTACTTTTTAATTATCAGTATTAATTCAAATCGATTCTTTTTTATAATTTAATTTCTAAAATTAGACAACCATCTAGCTATATCGACAATCCTAACACCTTCATTATGACTTTCAGGATGTTTTGTTCTTGCTATAATCATTTTAGGATATGCATCTCTTATCGAAAGTAAAGGTTTTATTTCTCTTTCAAGTGTTTCTTTGTTTGATATATCATCACTTACTTGAATATAAGTTTTTTCTCCTTGCTTAATTGCAACGAAATCAACTTCTTTATCATATAATGCTCCAACATATACTTCATATCCTCTTCTCAATAATTCAATAGCAACGATATTTTCATATAAATATCCATAATCTGCATTCTTTGTCCCAAGTTCTGCATATCTAAATGAAAGGTCTGCTAAATAATACTTTTTATCTGATTCCAAATATTTTTTACCTTTAATATCATATCTCTTCATTGGATAAAACAAAAAGGATTTGCATAAATATTCAATATATGATCCTACAGTTTTATCATTTGTTTTATACGAATTAGATGTAAGTTTATTTGCCACATTTCTAATTGAGGTTTTACTTCCTATATTATCCATTAAGAAATCTTCAATAATTATAAGTAAAGATTCGTTTTCTATTTTATATTTTTTTAAAATGACCTCAAAAAAACCTGTAAAACACCGTTTATAATTATGTATATTTCTATTGATTATTCTATTCTTAACATCCTATATCCTATACCAATATGCGTTTGAATATATTTTGACTCTGTAGAATTTTGTTCAATTTTTTTTCTTAATGTTGTCATAAAAACACGCAAAGAAGCAATGTCACTTTCCCATGTAGTCCCCCAAATTTCCATTGTAATATATGTGTGTGTTAACACTTTTCCTATATTTTTTGAAAGAAGACATAATAATTTATATTCAATTGGTGTAAGATGAAGTTCTTTTTCATATAGATATACACAACCTGCACTGTAATCTATAGTTAAATCCCCATTTTTAAACACTGATTCAACTTGTTTTTCATTCATACAATTCAACCTTCTTGTGGCTACACGAATTCTAGCAAGTAGTTCCTCTACGGAGAATGGTTTAGTTATATAATCATCTGCTCCAAAATCTAACGCATCAATTTTATCTTTATCATCACTTCTTGCACTAATAACAATAATTGGTATATTTGACCACTCTCTTACATTTTTTATTATTTCTACACCATCCATATCAGGAAGTCCTAAATCCAAAAGAATGATATCTGGTTTATGCGAAACAGCAAGCATAATTGCTTCATTACCTGAAGTAGCAAGTAAATAACTATATTTATTAACTTTTAAAGTTGTTGAAATAAGATTTTTAATATGATTATCATCTTCAACAATTAATATTAAGGGATTATTATTCATGTATTGTTACCTCCTTAATTGGCAAATCAAAAGTGAAAATCGTGCCTGTTGGCTTATTGTCTGATACTTTAATTTCACATCCATGTGCATTGATAATCGATTTACATAATGATAAACCTAGTCCTAAACTCTTCCTACCATCAACTATAATGTTATCTCCAATATAAAACATCTCAAATATTCTGTTTTTATCTATGTCTTTTATTCCTAGACCATTATCAATAACATTAATAATCACTTTAGATTCATTTTTAGTGACACTGATAATTATTGTTGATCCTTCTGGTGTATATTTAATCGCATTATCTATTAAATTGATAAACACCTGAATAACTAATCTAACATCAACATTAACTAAAAGCAAATCTTTAAATCTTTTAACAATAATACTATGTTTTATTTTATTTTTATTAATGTGTTTTAGTGCTTCGTCAATAATATCATCAACAAGTTCAGTAGTATAATTTAATTTGATTTTTCCATTTTCTAATTTAGTAATTGATAAAATATTTTCTACTAAATTAACTAACCACAAAGAATCTTCATAAATTTCTGAATACATCTGCATTTTAGTATCTTCATCAAGTATTTTATTATTAAATAATAAATTATCTGAATTCCCCATAATTGAAGTTAAAGGAGTTCTTAAATCATGTGAAATTGCTCTTAATAAATTAGCTCTTACTTGCTCATTTTTTGCTAGTATTTCGTTTAATTCCTTTTCTTTTAAATTATAGTAATTTTCAATAGCTAAAGAACATTCTCCAATTATTGATAACAGAATACTATTCTCAAATGGTTCTATTGGATTTTGTTCCAATTTTATCACAACAACACCAAAGATATTTTTATTGCCACTAAGTGGAATATATGCAATATTATCATTTTTATAATATTCAGTACCATATCCATCCTTCGTATTCTTGTCAAGAACTAACTGAATGGTTTCGTTACTAACCTCTTCCAAATCTTTTATTTCCTCTAAAGATTCTAATACTTTAGTATAATATTTTTTATTTTTGGATAAATATACAAAGGTTTCCTTATCTAATAATTTTTTAATTTGACTAATTGTTACACCAATTATTTCTTCATCATTTTTAGCATTTTGAATTAATTGATTTGCATCAAATAATATTTTAGTCCTATAAGCTGTTTCAGTTGATTTCTTAACTTGACTTTTCATTTTATTAGAAATACTACCTGTAATTAATGATACTATTAGCATAACTGCAAAAGTAATTGGATACCCTTCTCCATAAGCAACTAAAGAAAAATGTGGAAAAGTAAACATGAAATTAAACAAAATAACACTTAAAATTGATGAAGCAATCCAGCAAATTTGACTATTTGTTAAAATTGCAGTTACAAGTACTCCTACAATATAAACCATAATAATATTAGATTCCGTAAATCCTATTTTCATAAATAAATAACCGATTAACGTTTCTATTATTAATAACATAACAGTAAATAATATATCTTTAAATGATGGAATTATGGTTTTTCTTTTTAATAATACTTTACCTTCTTTATACTGAACATTACTATCTGGAACTATATACATTTCTATATTTGTCACTAAAGGCATCAATTGATCTACAAGTGATTGCTTTTTTATTAAACTTCTTTTATTATTAGAACTTTTACCAACCACTATTTTTGTAATATTTGATAATCTAGCGTATTCAGAAATTTGAAAAGGAACGTTTTCACCAGTAATAGTGACAATTTTAGCTCCAAGTTTTTCTGCAAAATAAATATTATTTTGCAATCTTTCTTTATCAACTTCGTCCATAGCATTTAAGTCTTCCGTTTGAACATAAATAGCAGTCAATGTCCCATTAAAAGCTTTTGCCATTTTATAAGCAGTTATAATAATCTTTTCATTTGAAGGAGATGATGAAAGTCCCACTAAAATATGTTCATCTTTTTTATTTATTTGAGATTCATTTAAATTAACAGCCATAATTGTTTCCTTTTTTAAAAAATTTGCACATATTATTATAACATTTTTTTAATATAATTCCTAACTTTTTATTTTTACTTTTTATTGTTTTTTTTGTTGTCATCAATAAACTTATCTAATTTTTTCATTAGAAAATAACCCATTATTCCATATATTAAGAATACAACTAATAATATTATATCTTTCATAAGCTATCCTCCTTCTATATGAAATATTTTAAATTTTAAAACATTTTTGGAGTCTTTTATAGTCCCCTATTACTAATAATGATAACTTATGGTTAAGGACCTGAGAAGGAGTAACATCAACCGTTAACTTATTCCCATCTTTTATGCCCAATATATTAATACCATATTGTTTTCTAATATCTATTTCACCAATAGTTTTACCTATCCATTCTTTTGGAACACTTACCTCGAATATAGCATGCTCATTATCTATTTCAATATAATCCAAAATATGGTCAGCACTATATTTAATTGCTATCCAAGATGCAAGTTGTTTTTCTGGATATACAATTTCATCTGCACCATTTCTTAAAAGAAATTTAGCTTGCCCATCTCTTTCAGCTCTAGATATTACTTTTTTAGCTCCTAATTACTTTAATAGACTTGTTGTTTCTAATGAGCTTTGAAAATCATCACTTATCGTTACAATTCATAACTT
>JAZSIL010000225.1:0-2027 GCA_045533785.1 Bacilli bacterium | reverse complement strand
ATATCATTTATGCTATTTTGTTTTATTTATTTCATATTTGCATTAATAACAAAAAATGAAGGTTTAAAAATTTTAATGAATATAATTAAGGAATATTCTCAAAAACTAAAGAGTAGAAAGAATTGCTAATGTTCTGTTAATACCATCTCTTATTGAATACAAAGCATTCCAACCTAATTCATTAATTTTCCTGGAATTTAAAATAGCACGACTAGCTTTTGAATAACCAGACGCTTCTCGTTGTTCAGGAAGTTCAAAAACAACTTTTGTACCAGCACTTTTTGCAATGTATTCCGACAAATCTTTTAATGTGATATCAGATTTTGAATCAGCAACATTATAAGCTTCTCCAGTAAGACCTTTTAGCATCAAATAAATTATTGAACACGCTGCATCTGCGGAATATATATATGAATAATACTGCTTGCCTTCACTTTTTAATACAATATCCTGCTTGTTTAAAGCTTTTTGAATAAATTGGCTTAAAGCTTTTGTATCATCTTTTTTTAGTGTAGGACCGTAACATCTACATAAACGGATAATAACAACATCAACATCATACTGAGATTTAAATGCTTGACATAAACTTTCAGAAGCTCTTTTTCCTTCACTGTAATTTGCACGTACTGTATTACAATCTAGATAACCTATATCTTGCTCTGAAAATCCATTTTCATATCCAAGATTATCTTCTCCATATATTTCAACAGAAGATAAAAGAATAAATCTACATCCTTTATTTTCCTTAGCTACATTTAATAAATTGAATGCGCCGAAAATATTTGTAGTCATACTACCAACAGGATCACTTGCATACAAAATAGGATGAGTATTGCTCGCAGCGTGAATTACATAATCAATTTTAAAAGAAAAGTGCAAAGGATTTAATAAATTTTCTTCTAAAAAGAAAATTTTTGTTTTATTAATATGTGAAAAAATTTCACTTGCTTTAGATTTATTTCTTGAAATAATATAAATAGACAAATTAAGTTGATATTTTAAATTTAAATAATTCAACATATCAACAACAACAGTTCCAATTAATCCTGTTCCACCTGTAATCAATATATTAGAATTTGAAAGTTTTGAAAAATCCAAATTAAATTTTTCAATTATTTTTATATCTTCTAGATAAAGTTGGTTTTCATAAAGTTTCATTTTAACCAATCATCCTTATCCATCTTTAAAAATGCTTTAAACATTTCAAGGTTATCTTTTGTTGTTAATTTTATATTTTTATCAGATCCTGCGGCAAAATATAAGGTTTCCCCTAATTCAACCATCATTGTATTTGTATATGAAGAATTTCCAATTCCTATATTTTCAGAAAATGCCTTTTCATAAGAATCAAATAACTTTTTAAAATTATATGCTTGAGGTGTTGAAACTCTTCGTAATGTATCCCTTGGTATATATTCTTTAGTTGAAAAATCATCGTAAATTTTAAAAATTTGTTCATTGTAAGGCATAGAGGTTACTGCATTTCCATATTTTTTTGCTTTAACAATAACATCTGATAATACAAAATCATCAACTAAAGGACGAACTCCATCATGAATAATCACCAAATCATCATTTTTACAAATATCTTTAAGACTATTAACACCATTACGAATAGATTCTTGCGCTGAATTACCGCCAGAAACAACATTAATTAACTTAGTTATGGAAAACTGTTTTGCATACGCTTTTAAAATATCGTGCCAACCATCAATACATACTACTTGAATAAAATCAATTTCAGGATGTTTTTGAAAAGCTTCTAGTGTATAAATAATTACAGGTTTGTCATAAACATTTATAAATTGTTTTGGAATATCTTGACCCATTCTATTGCCAGATCCACCAGCTATAATTAATGCATAATTCATAACGTAATTATAGAAGAAGGAAAAATTAATTTCAATATTATATTGATTTTATAAGTATGAAAAATTAAAATACATATGTGGAGCAATAAAAATGAAACTTTCAAAGTTTATAACTTTATTTAATATGTTAAAAAAATTTATTTGTGTTAAAATTAT
>JAZSIL010000304.1:0-7716 GCA_045533785.1 Bacilli bacterium | reverse complement strand
ATAATTTTATAACTAACGCAATTAATTATAGTAAAGATAGAAAAGAAATTATTATTTCACAAACTATTAATGATAATAAAGTAGTTATTAGTGTTAAAGATTTTGGAATTGGTATTTCAGAAGATGAACTTGCGCTAATTTGGAATAGGTATTACCGAGTTGATAAATCTCATCAACGAAATAGTGTTGGAACAGGACTAGGATTATCAATTGTAAAAGAAATATTAGATCATTATGGTTATAGATATGATGTTATTTCTTCAAAAGATGAGGGAAGTACATTTATATTTGAAATTCCAATTTGTGATTAAGTTTAAAATTAATTTATATTTGTATATTATCATATTATTAATGAAAGGAATTTTTGATAAAATGAAAAAGAATAAATTGTTTATATTTATTATTATACCGGTATTTTTATGCGTAATAAGTAGTTGTATTTATAATGAAACAGGTAATAATGTTTCAAATGATGTAAATAATGTTGTTACTAATGAAATTACTCAAACTGTTGTCGATTATAATAGTAATGTTTCGATTGAAGATATAGAAGATGCTATTACTGTTACAACTAAAATGGTAGAACCTGCCGTTATTGGTGTAACTCTTAAAAAGGTGACTACTTCAACACTTGGCGGAAAGAAGTACACTTTTGAAGATACTGAAAGCATAGGTAGTGGTGTCATTTATAAACGTATTGAAAATAAAAATGAAAGTGGTGCATTAACATCATACTCGTATTATGTAATTACAAATGCTCACGTTATAATAAGTGAAGATAAAAAATCAGAACATACAGTATATGCTTATTTAGGAAATTATAATACCGAATTTAAAGCTGAAATTTTAGGCTATGATGAAAAAATTGATTTAGCTGTTATTAAATTTGAATCATACTATTTAATTAATCCAGTTGAATTTCAAGATGTAACTAAACTTGAAAAAGGTCAATTTGTAGTAGCAGTAGGTAATCCTGATGGTTATGCATATTATGGTTCTGTTACATTTGGTGTTATCAGTAATTTAGGTCGCTTTATTTCATTTGATACTGATGATGATGGTACTAATGATTATATGGCTGAGTATATTCAAACTGATGCTGCAATTAATCCAGGAAACTCAGGTGGTGGTTTATTTACACTTGATGGTAAATTAATTGGTATAAATTCTATTAAACTAGCTAGTGAAACAATTGATAATATGGGATTTGCTATTCCAATTAATATTGTTAAGATTGCAGTAGATGAATATCTTGAAAAAGGACTAGAAATTGTTCGTCCAAGATTAGGTGTTATGATTGTAGCAGTTCGTGATATGACATCTGACTTTATGATTCAAGAAGGCATTACTAGTTTTCCTAATATTTATGGTGATGAAAAACCTTATGGTATTTATATTAGTGAGTTTACAGCAAGCGGTTCACTTGTAAATCAAGGGTTACATGAAGGAGATATTATATTAACATTTGATGGTGTTAAATTATATGAAAGTAGTCAAATTAGTGGATTCTTAAATTCACTTGATGAATATCGTATTGGAACTGTTGTAGAAATTTCATATTACTGTTGTAAGACTAAAACAGTTGAAACAAAACAAATTACATTACAAATTGGTGAATAAATAGAGGTAAACATGGGTAAAGTTATTTTTCACATTGACATGAATAGTTTTTTTGCAAGTTGTGAAATTGCAGAAAATCCAGAACTAAAAGGGCAAAAAGTTGCAGTAGCACATGTATCTTTAGATAAAAAAGGTATGGTTCTTGCTGCTACTTATGAAGCAAAAGCATATGGTATTAAAACGACAATGTTGGTGTATGAAGCAGAAAGACTTTGCCCTGATATTATTTTTGTAGAACCTAATCATGAATTGTATCAGGAGTATTCTAGAAAGTTTTTCAGTTATTTTCATCAAATTACTCCTCTTGTAGAACCTGCAAGCATTGATGAAGGATATTTGGATGTAACTGATGTTTGTGGACCTTCAGAATATTTAGAACTAGCTAAAAAAATACAAACAGATATTTTAGAACTTTATGGTCTTCCATGTAGTATTGGGATTGCTCCAAATAAGTTTTTAGCCAAAATGGCCTCGGATATAAAGAAACCACTTGGTATAACAGTATTACGAAAAAGAGATATTAAAGAAATTATGTGGCCACTTCCAATTGAAGATTTTTTTGGAGCTGGTAAAAAAACTTGCGAAGTTTTAAGAAGTATAAATATTAAAACAATCGGTGATCTTGCAACATTCCCTGATGTTAAAATGCTTGAGAAATTAGTTGGAGAAAATACCGCAAGATATTTGTTAAGTCATGCTAATGGTGAGGGTAGTACTGATGTTGACCCTAATAGATATGATAATGTATCTTCAATTAGTAACTCACATACTTTAGATCACGATGAATATAATTCTGATAATATTATTTTATTAATAAAACTTTTATCAAATACAGTATCATCGAGAATGGAAGAAGATAATCTTCGTGGACAAACATTTACTTTACAACTTAAGTATAATAACTTTAAAATGGTTTCTAAATCGATTACGATTAGTAAACCTACTAATAATAGTTATCAAATGATTAGAATTTATACTGAAATTTTTGAAGAACTATATGATCCTGATTTTGCGGTTAGACTTGTTGGCGTTGCGTCAAGTAAACTTACAAAAGGAAAAGATAGTGTTGTTCAAATGAGTATTTTTGATGAACTAGATAAGGAATCTTTAGGTTATGAGGTATCTAAAGTAGTTAATAGTATTAATAATATTGTAGGTTCTAATTCTTTACAAATTGGGGTAAATAAAAAGCCAAAAGAATAGTAATGTTCTTGATTTTAAAAATAAAATAAAGTATAATATATGTAATTGTCAATTTAATATAAATTTTTTTCGATGAAGAATCTGACAAATTTGGAGAAAAACGAAGTGATTTGCGCGTTAAGTAAATTAATTGAGAGTGGATTATTCCAAACTAAGGTGGTATCGCGGAATACTGTTATTTCGTCCTTAGGTTGTTTTAAGCACTCTTTTTTATTATTATGGAGGTAAACATGAAAGTAAGTAAAATTAAAGGAACTCTTGATTATTTTAGTAAAGATATTAAAAAGTATCGCTATATTGAAACTGTAGCTAGAGATATTTCAAAACAATTTGGATATTTGGAAATTCAAACTCCCGTTTTTGAAGCAACAGAAGTATTTGCACGTGGTGTAGGTGAATGTACAGATATTGTTAATAAAGAGATGTATACATTTTTAGATCGTAGTGAAAAATCATTAACACTACGTCCAGAAGGCACAGCTGGTGTATCGAGAGCATATGTTGAAAATAAAATGTATGTTGATCCCGGTCTTAAAAAGTTATTTTATTTTGAACAAATGTTTAGATGTGAGCGCCCACAAGCAGGTCGATATAGAGCCTTTACGCAATTTGGTATTGAAGCAATTGGACCAGGTTCTGCTTATTTAGATGCTGATGTTATCTATTTTGGATATTTATTCTTACAAAAACTTGGAATTAAAAATGTTAAAGTTGCTATAAATACAATCGGTAGTAAAGCAGGTCGTGCTAAATATGAAGAAGCATTAAAAGAATATTTTAGTGCTCATATTGATGAAATGTGTAATGATTGTAAGACAAGACTTGAAAAAAATCCGTTACGTATTCTTGACTGTAAAGTAGATGCTAAATGCGATATAATGAAAAATGCACCTAAGATTATTGATTATTTAAGTGAAGAAGATAAAGCATATTTTAATAAAGTTCTTAAATGTTTAGATACTTTAGGTGTTAAATATGTAATTGAACAAAATCTTGTTCGTGGTCTTGATTATTATAACAATACAGTGTTTGAATTTATTTATGATGATGAATCATCTAATATCAATGGACTTACACTTCTTGGTGGTGGCCGATATAATGGACTTTCAAAAGAGTTTGATGGTCCAGAAACTGAAGCAATCGGTTTTGGTACAGGAGTAGAAAGATTAATGCTTGTGCTAGATGAACTGGGTTTATTTGTAGATGAAGAAAAGATTGTAGATGTTGTAGTTATAAATATTGGAGAAGATACAAAACTAAATGCCTTAGATTTAGCATCTTATTTAAGAAGAAATAATGTATCTTGTGAAATTGATTATGTTAGTAGTAATTTAAAACCACAATTTAAATTATCTGAACGTATGAATGCTCCATACATTATAATCATTGGTACTGATGAAGTAGAAAATGGTATGTTTAAACTAAAAAATACTGTATTAAAAACAGAAGAAATGAAGAAAATCGAAGAATTAAATGAAATCTTTAATATAGAAGGAGAAAAATATGCGTACAAAAAATAATGGTGAATTAAGAATTAGTAATGTAGGTGAAACAGTTACACTTGTTGGTTGGTGTAGTAAAAAACGTGACCTAGGTGGACTTGTATTCATTGATTTAAGAGATAGATGGGGAATTACACAAATTGTAGTTAATCCAAATAATGAATATTACAATGTTGCAGTAGAAGTAAAAAATGAATTTGTACTTAAAGCAACAGGTAAAGTAGTAGAACGTGAAAGCAAAAATAAAAATATTCCAACTGGGGAAATTGAAGTTATAGTTGAATATCTAGAAATTTTATCTAAAGCTGATGCAACACCAATGATTATTGCAGATAACACTGATGCTTTAGAAGATACTAGAATGAAGTATCGTTATCTAGACTTAAGAAGACCTCAAATGCAATATAATATGAAATTACGTCATAAGGCTGCAATGGCTATTCGTAATTATTTTGATGAACTTGACTTTATTGAAGTTGAAACTCCTGTTTTTGGTAAATCAACTCCAGAAGGTGCTCGTGACTTTTTAGTTCCTTCACGTGTTCATAAAGGAGAGTTTTATGCTCTTCCACAAAGTCCACAACTTTATAAACAATTATTAATGGTTGCTGGTTTTGAAAGATATTTCCAAATTGTTAAATGTTTTAGAGATGAAGATTTAAGAGCAGATAGACAACTTGAATTTACACAAGTTGACCTTGAAATGAGTTTTGTTGATGAACCTGATATTCATGCACTTGTTGAAGGATTGCTTAAAAAAGTTTGGAAAGAATGTTTAAATGTTGAAATTCAAACCCCATTTATGCATATGACTTGGACTGATGCAATGAATAATTATGGATCAGACAAACCTGATACTAGATTTGAAATGTTACTTAAAGATATTTCTAATTGGGCACTAACTACTGAATGTGGTTTCTTTAAATCTGCAATTGAAAATGGTGGTAATGTTAAGTGTATTGTTGCTAAAGATGCTGCAAGTAAATATTCAAGAAAAGAACTTGACCGTTTAACACTTCTTGCTAAAAAATATCATGCAGGAGGTCTTGCTTGGTTAAAATATGAAAATGGTGCTTTAAATGGTAGTGTTGCTAAATTTGTATCTGATGCTAATAAAGATGAACTTGTTAATACTTTAAATCTTGAAAACAATGATTTAGTATTAATTGTTGCTGATAAACTTGCAAATTGTAATCAATCACTTGGTGCACTTCGTCTACAACTTGGTAGAGAACTTGATT
The DNA here is from genome assembly GCA_045533785.1 of Bacilli bacterium. GTDB lineage: Bacteria > Bacillota_I > Bacilli_A > ML615J-28 > CAG-313 > UBA1737. Next base: position 2,150 of record JAZSIL010000304.1, on the reverse strand, counting down.
TAATTGATAACGATAAGTTTAATTTCTTATGGGTAGTTGACTGGCCTTTATTTGAATACAATGAAGAAGAAGGTCGTTATGAAGCTGCTCATCACCCATTTACATCTCCTAAAGATGGTGATGAAGAAAAGTTACTTACAGATCCTGCAAATTGTTATGCAAAAGCATATGACGTAGTTCTTAATGGTTATGAACTTGGTGGTGGTAGTATTCGTATCCATAATCAAGAAATTCAAAGCAAGATGTTTAAAGCTATTGGTTTAACTGATGAAGATGCAAGTGTTAAATTTGGTTACTTTGTTAATGCACTTAAATATGGTACACCTCCTCATGGTGGACTTGCGCTTGGATTTGACAGACTTGTAATGCTTCTTACTAAAAATAATAACTTACGTGAAGTTATTGCTTTCCCTAAAGCAGCTTCTGCTAAATGTCCAATGAGTGGTGCTCCAACTGAAGTAACTGAAGCACAACTTAAAGAACTTGGAATTAAAGTTTCTGAATAATAATATAGTGAGGAATTAATAAAATGAAAAGTGATAATTATATTTCTTGGGATGAATATTTTATGGGTGTTGCAATGCTTTCTGCTTTAAGAAGTAAAGACCCTTCAACTAAAGTAGGTGCTTGTATTGTAAACCAAAATAAACGTATTGTGGGAATAGGTTATAATGGTCTTCCTTGTGGATGTAGTGATGATGAATTTCCATGGGAAAGAAGCGGTGGATTCTTAGATACTAAATATGCATATGTTGTTCATGCTGTACCTAATGCAATCTTAAATGCTACAAGTGATTTAACTAATGCAACTTTATATGTTACATTATTCCCTTGTAATGAATGTGCTAAATTAATTATTCAAAGTGGTATTAAAGAAATCGTTTATGTTTCTGATAAATACCAAGATACTGATGCGTCAAAAGCTTCTAGAAGAATGTTAGAAGCAGCTGGACTTAAACTTCGCCAACTTGATGCTCCAAAAATTTCTTTAGGATAAAAATGGTAAAATTACTAAAAAAATTTAAACTATTAGTAATTATTCCTTCAATTATTTCACTAGTATTTATTATAATCTCTATTATTCCAACTAATTATGATTTGACAGTTCCTGCAACACTTGATGATATCGATAATTCTTATGATTTTGAAGGAATAGATACAAAAGATGTTAATGTTTCAAGTGTAAGTGTATATTCTTTTTATAATATCAGTGTATTAAATTATTTACAAGCACTTGTTAATCCATATAAAGTACTTGAAAAGCATAATAAATATGTTAATACTAGTTTGGAATATGCTGCATCAAGTGGTACAATACAAAAAAAGGTTGCACTTGATAATTCATTAATTGCAGGGTATCGTGCTGCAAACGTTGAATTAAATGCCAAATTTAAAGGATATATTGTACATAGTGTTTTTGGTCTTGAAGAAAGCTTGATAAAACTCGGTGATATAATTATTAAATGTGAAGGTGTAGAGCTAACTGATACTTTAACAATTTCTGATGTTCTAGCTAAAAAGTATGGCTTATATGAAAAGAATGGCCTTTATTATGTTAAAATAGAAGCAGGTAAGAGCTATAATTTTACAGTAAAAAGAGGAACTGAGACTATTGATTTAAGTGTTGTGGCTTTTAACTATGAAACAGAAGATGATGTATTTCCAAGTTTAGGATTTAATTTTTATGAAAAATACGATGTTTATAGTAGAGGATCTGAAATAGAATATAAAATAAATGAACCAGATTCATTTGGCCCATCAGCTGGTTTAATGCAAGCATTATTTATTTATGATGCATTAACTGGGGAAAATTTGACAAAAGATTTACATATTGTAGGTACAGGTACGATAGATTGTGATGGTAATGCTGGTTCTATTGGTGGTGTTAAAGCAAAAATAATGGCTGCTATTTTAGATAAAGCTGATGTTTTCTTTGTTCCTGCTGCTAACTATGAAGATGCGTTAGAACAATATAATAAACATAAAACAGATATGGAATTAGTAAAAGTATCTTCTTTACAAGATGTTATTGATTATTTAAAAAATCGTTAGGAGCATAATATGAAAATTAGAGAATGTAAAGATTATTTAAATAATTGTATTAGTTTGTATAAAGATGTTTCGAAAAAACATAAATTAATTGCAGGGAT
>JAZSIL010000059.1:0-7778 GCA_045533785.1 Bacilli bacterium | reverse complement strand
TTAATTTTATTTTATGTTTGAAAAATTCTTTATAAACTTACATCATATGCTTATATCTTATTTTATATAAATCTATGATTTGTTGGTACTTTTCATTCTTCTCAATTACTATTATGCCATACTGCTGCTTTAGAAAAACTTGTGTAAAAGCAATCGCATCTATTTCTAGTTCCTGGAAGTAGTAATCTTCAATTGAATTTTGATCTAAATTACTTGATGATATTGCTTTGCTTAATTCTTCTTTCCATCTTCTTGCTATATCATCATTCATTAATCTTGCCCAAAAGATTTGGAATAAATGTCTATATTCATGAACTATGCATTTTGCATATTCTATGAAATTGTCTTTATGCTTTTCGTTTATTACTATCCTAACAGTTGGCCTTAATTCCAGTCTGCTATCATCAGTAATACTTGCATCAAACACTATTGGTACTTCTTCAATTCCTAATTTTTCCACAACTTTATTCACTATATTTTTCATTTTTGCTTAATCTCCTTATAGCCAAATAATATCATATTTTTATAAATTAATTAAGCAAAATGTTTTTTAATACTAATTTTAATTAATGTTTTATTCAGCTCCCCACTAACGCTAAATTCCAATCATCCCATTTTTAGTTCGACTCCCCACTAATGCGAAATTTTCATCATCCCATTTTTGGTTCGACTCCCCACTAATGCAAATTAAAAAAGTATAGTTTAGTGGTTCGACTCTCATCTAACGCAAAAGCAAAAAGTAATGGTTTTTGGGCAAAAAACATAAAAAAAATAGCCCCTAACGAGCTAATTCTTGAATTATAGGACTAAATCCTATGTATATTTGTTAAAAAGCCTATTTTTCAAAAAAGACTTATTGACCAAATCTAATGGAGCAGGTGACGGGAATCGAACCCGCATAACCAGCTTGGAAGGCTGGGGTTCTGCCATTGAACTACACCTGCTTATAATGGTCGGGACTGCAGGATTCGAACCTGTGACCCTCTGGTCCCAAACCAGATGCTCTACCAAGCTGAGCTAAGACCCGAAAATGAATATTAAATTTTAATGGCACGCCCGAGAGGATTCGAACCCCCAACCCCTTGATCCGTAGTCAAGTATTCTATCCAATTGAACTACGGGCGCATTTTAAAAAAATGGCGGTCCCAACGGGACTCGAACCCGCGATCTCCAGTGTGACAGACTGACATGTTAACCAACTACACCATAGGACCAAAAGAATTATGGTGCGGGTGACAGGACTTGAACCTGCACTCGTAAGAACTAGATCCTAAGTCTAGCGCGTCTGCCAATTTCGCCACACCCGCATAATTTCTTACACTCTCTTGAATGCTATAATAGTATAGCATATTTTTAAATAAGAGTCAAGAAAAAAGAACTTTCTTTATTAAGAAAGTTCTTAATTTATATTATTTTTTCTTTTTAAATAATACTCCAATTATAGAAACAGCAGTAAATGTAGCAATTAATAATTCAGCACTTTTCTTTCCACATGTCTTTTTAGGTGCTACATAATTTGGATCTGTTTCTCCACATTCACATTTTCCTTCTACAAATTCATGTACATGTGGTGGTTCATAATTTGGATCAACTTCGCCGCAATCACACTTACCTTCTATAAACTCATGTACATGTGGTGGTTCATAATTTGGATCAACTTCTCCACATTCACACTTGCCATCTTTAAAGTTATGTACGTGTGGTGGTTCATAATTTGGATCAACTTCTCCGCATTCACACTTGCCTTCTATAAATTCATGTACGTGTGGTGGAACGTAATTTGGATAAACTTCGCCACATTCACATTTTCCTTCTACAAAGTTATGTACGTGTGGTGGTTCGTAATTTGGATCAATTTCGCCACATTCACACTCGCCTTCTACAAATTCATGTACATGTGGTGGTTCTACTTCTTTTTCTATAATATATGTAGTCTCACCTCTTGAGTTAGGTGTTGCGCCTACATTATAAACTAGAACTAATGTAAACTCAGGATTTTCAACCTTTGATTTTTCCAAATAACTAATTGAATTATTTACATTGATTGTTATACTCTTTCGATCATATTTTATTCTTGCTGAAATTAATATCTTATTTTCATCTACAAGGTTGTATTGGAAAATATAGTGAGTATCTGTTTCTACATAAGAATAATCAGTAACATAAGGTCTTGCTTTACCTGTAATAAACGTCATTGATTTAGAAGTATTACGAATAGTGTTTCCATTATACTCTAAATCATAACTAAACGTTAATGAATATTCTGAATTTGGAAGTAGCCCTTCCCATAGGAATTTATCAGAAGTAATTTCTTTAGTGTCTGTATGCCCTTCAGTACTTACTGTTGCAACAACATTTGATATATTAACGTTTTTACATTTTGATAAATAAGAGATTTCAAGAGTAGTATCAGTAACTTCATCTATATATAATTTCATTTCTGGAACTACTACAAATATAGCATTAGCATCATGTCTTTCTCCACCATCTGATGGTGAGTTCATTACATCGAAACCACCTTGATCGTTTCTAATAATCATTGTTGTAGAACCGCCTCCATCAAGATTGTACGCTTCTTCTACTCCATAGTACATCATCATTGTTGATAATTCATCATATGTCATTCCATACATTCCTTTTGGTTGTTGTCTACCATCAACTGTAACCATAACGATTGAACCATCTGATTTTTTACCAATAACTGTTCTTGGATGACGATAATGGCTCATACCATCACTAGCAGCTTGATGTTCACCATTTAATACTAGTTGAGCACCACAACCTGAAATATTATCACATTCAGCATAATCACCTACAATATCTTGTTGGATACGCACAAGTGGTAACTCTTCAAGTAAACTTTGTACTTCTTCATTTTCTGTTACTAATGCAAATTGTCCAACATAAAGTTCTACTTCTTTATCAACACTAGAAACAATACCTCTTCCATACATTTGATTAGCATTTGTTGCATAACCTCTTTCTTGGTTTTCAATTAAATACGAATGTTCAGAAGGTGTAGTTGCAGTAACTACTTCTCTTTTTCCATCATTTAATACATAGTATGAAAAATATAAAGAGATTTCATCGCCAGTTGGCGCAGAATTAAACTTATCAATTTTATATGTACCTATTACATTTTCACTTTCATCATAAATTGTTAAAGTATGATAATCAGTGAAACTCAATGTTTTTCCACCTATTAACGAGTTAGTTGTTCCATCATTAGTAAAACCTACTTGTCTACCACTTGATACAGCACGTACTACTTCACCATTATTTACAGCAGCACCTGTTGTTTGTTTAGGTAAAGCACCATTTGAATTAATATCAAAGAAATCACCATTGATTCCTGCTACTACAACCCAACCAGGATTTTTAAATTCAAAATCTTGTGCTAATTTTGTAAGTGTTTGAGTTGTCCAGCCACTAGCTGAACTATATGTCCAGTTAACAACTTTCATTACTGATGAAGTTGGAACTTCAAGATAATTTACAACTTGTGGGTCTAAAGTATTTGTACCGCCTATTTGTGTAGTACTTTTACTAACCGCAATATCATTTATATATTTAATACCATAATCAATTTCTTTATTAGCCAAGCGCTCAGTAACTTGATATTGAGCATCTCCAGCTGTATATAAAGAGTCATCAAATGTTTCTTCTGCCTTAAATTTTATATTATTAGAAAAAATAAAAACAAAACCTAAAACAATAATTGTAATCAAAATCTTTTTCATAAGTTTTATTCCTTTCTATATCATTATTATATCACAATTTTTCAAATGTGTAAATTTTCTTATAAATATTTTTATGAAGAGAATTCAAACTTTCAAAAAATAATCGTTTTTAATCTTTAAATAAGAAAAAAGAGCAATAGTATATAAAAATATACCTTGCTCTTCTTATTTACAAATTATCAACCTTTGCAGCTGTATTTACCATCAAATGTAGTAACAACAATCTTTTCACCTTGTTCAATGAAAAGAGGAACTTTAACTACTAAACCAGTTTCGATAGTAACTTCTTTTTGAGCATTTGTAGCAGTGTTACCACTAACTGCAGGAGCAGCTTCAGTAACTACAAATGTCATTTTTTCAGGTAAGTTAACACCTAAGATTTCAGAACCATAGAATACGATTTCAATAATTTGTCCTTCAAGTAAGAATTTCTTTTCCCATTCAAGACGTTCTTCAGGAATTTCAACTTGATCATATGTTTCCATATCCATAAAACAATAAGTTTCACCACCATAAAGATATTGCATCTTTTTCTTTTCAATGATTGCTTGTTCCATTTTTTCACCAGCAGTAAATGTAATATCATTTACAGAACCAGTTCTTAAATTACGAAGCTTAGTTCTAACAAAAGCTCCACCTTTACCAGGCTTTACATGTTGGAATTCAATGATTTGGTAAATTGCATTGTTATATAAAATTGTCATACCTGTCTTAAAATCAGCAGTAGAAATAGCCATTTTTATAAATCCTCCATAATATTATTTTTTCATACTGTCTTATTATACCAAAATTTAGACATCTTTTCAAGTCATATATTTTATTTTTATAAAATTTTTTGTTATAATATATTTGAAGGTGATAAAATGAATAAACCAAACATAATTAAATTAAAAGAACAAGGCTTTTGTTATGGCGTAAAACGTGCTATAAAACTAGTTATTGATGCCGTAAATAATGATACTATAAAAAAACCAATTTATCTTTTAGGAAATTTAGTCCACAATTCACATATTGATGATTTACTAAAAGAATTAGGAGTTATTGTTGTAACTGGTGATATTAGACTTTCAATGTTGGATAATATTCCTAATGAATCTACAGTCGTATTTTCAGCACATGGTGTTAGCCAAAAAGTTAAAGATAAGGCAAAACAAAAAAAGATGTTTGTTATTGATACGACATGCCCTTATGTTGAACAAACATTTAAACTTATTGAAAAAGAATCAGTTACATCTGATATTTATTTTATTGGCAAACCTAATCACCCTGAAAGCATTGCAGCTAGCGAAATATCTAACCGTGTACATATATATAATCCTATTGAAATATATAATGAACATATTGACAAAGATAATTTAAAAGTAGCGCATCAAACAACCATGTCTTGTTATGATATTGAAAATGTTTTTAAAAGTATTAAAAACGTCTATCCTAATGCAACTATTTTAGATATGATATGTAAGGTTACTGAGAAAAGACAAAATCAACTGAAAAACATCAAAGATTTAAACCTATCTTCTAACTCATTAATAATTGTTATTGGTGATAAGAAAAGTAATAACTCTACTAAACTATATGAGTTAGCCACTAGAATTAATGATTGTGATGCTTTATTCATTAGTGAAGTAACTGAATTAGACCTTGTTAAAACAAGAACATATAATGATATTGTAATTGCCTCAGGAACATCTACTCCTGAAGCATTAGTTGACGAAGTAATTCAAGCTATTAATTCAAATGAAGACTTTGTCAAATCAAATATTAAACCTATAGATTTAATATAAAAAGTGGTAATAAAATTACCACTTATTTTTATTCTTCTTCTACTTCTTCTTTTGGATCTTTGCGTTTTAATAAAACAACACAAGTTTCCATTTCTTCAGGAGTAAAGCCTGCATGATGAGCTTTAAATACTAAATCATCTTCCTTAATTTGTTCTGTGAAATAATAACTACCTGTACCTATTGCAACATAATCACCTAAAGCATATTTAATAATTACATTAGGTTCATTTAAACCAGACATCTTAGAATGAAGGAATTCTTTTTGAGTCATTAACATAAATGATTCACTAAAATACTTATTAAATAACTCAACAAACTCTTCTTTTTTATCTTCTTTTACATAGAATTGAGCAAATCTACCTTCACCTGCAAAAGGTTTAGATAAGCATTCCATAAAATCTGGATAGTTAACAAGTTCTAATGGTTCAACATCAATCATACCATGATCAGATGTAATAAGAACAATTGTTTCATTAGGAATTTCTTCTGCAAACTTATTTACAAGTTCCTCAATTTCTAAAAGTTTTACTTTTACAATTTGTGATGTAGTACCATATTCATGCATTAATGCATCTGGTTCATCCCAGTACATATATGTAAAATTACTTTCTTCTTTTGTACAAATTTCTTTTACTTTGTCAAATGCCTCACTTAAACTATTAACACCATTTTCACCCCAACTAGGATAAATAGTATAGTGTTTAGCACGTTTTAAATGGTTATACCAATAATCACGAGGAATAACATCGTCAACTTTAAAATTAGTAAACGGTTCATTTGTACTATAAACTTCATTTTTAAATAAAGTAATAGCAGGATCAGTATTATTTAAATATAAATTCCAACCAAGCCAACCTGATTCAATTGGTGCAAGACCAGTTGTAAATGTAGTTGTAGCTGCAACAGTTGTTGGTGGATAAACACTAGTTAAATTCATAACTTGATGAGTTTTTAAAATACTACCATTACTACAGTTTTTATCAATAATATGACGTCCCATACCGTCTAAAACCATAAGCACAACATGTTTATATTTTTTACTAAGTAAAAATTCAATTAAAGCACTAGGTTCATATGTTGTAGGTAAATTATAATTTTTCATTAAAGCTGCAGTAAAATTTGCAATACTATTTTTATATGTAACTAATTGTTTCTTCGCCATAATAACACTCTTTCTATAAATTATTAATAAATTCTAATGCATCCTCACGTTTATTAAATATTTTTAAATCTACGTCGGGATATTTTTTTATAACTTCTAAAAGTTTAGGTGCATAATCATTATTAAATGTAAATGCCCATTTTAAAAAACTACAATCAAGTTTATCAACACATCCATCTGCTAAATCATCACGATCTATTAAATGTTTTTTTGTAAGTCTTTTTCTTTTGAATAAACTAGCTATACATTTAAAACGATTAACTTTTAAGAAAATTACTAAATCAGCTTTTTCAAGTCTAATATCTAAAGTTTGAATATAATTACCATCAAATATCCATTCGTCAGGAATAACAAGTTCTCTCGTTAAATCTTCACAAAAAGTAACAGGTTGCTTTTCCCAATTAGGAAGCCAATATATTTTATCTAAATGAGTAACTTCAATATCTAGTTTTTTTGATAATATATGTGATAAATAGGTTTTACCGCTACCAGCAGAACCTATTATTAAAATTCGTTTATACTTGCTCATTAGAATTCTCCTAAAACAATACATTTATAATTATTCTTTACGTATTAAGTATTATACAACATTTTTTATTTTTTTTCTTTAAAATTGCAACCAAAGAAAAAAACTCTTTAGATAAATTCTAAAGAGTAAATTTTTTAATAATAACCACCAATTGATGGAGTATAACCACTATCTGATAACATAGCTATTACTAAGAATACTACTGCAAGAATAAATAATAAAATCATTCCAACTAAATTTGCAACAAATCCAAATGTTGCTTTACCACGATGATTTTTACTTCTTTTACCAATAATAGAAAATACAAACCCTGGAACTCCAAATTCAAAACCAAAGCAAGCAATAAGCCATGCACCTTCAGGATCTTCTGCACTTAAAAGTGTAATCAATAAAAAGAATAACGTTACAAATCCAAAAACCATACCCAAAGTTGCAAATACTGAAAATGCCTTACTTTCTTGTTTAGGTGAATCAACATCTACAAAATCGTTTTGTGTTTCAACAACTTCAACATTTTTAGCTTCATCTTTTTCTACTTGAGCACCACAGTATGGACAAAATAC
>JAZSIL010000146.1:0-5576 GCA_045533785.1 Bacilli bacterium | reverse complement strand
AAAGCAAAGACTGCTGGTGTTGGTATTGTTTCTGTTAAAAATTCTAACCACTATGGTATTGCTGGTTATTATGCAAGACTTGCTATGGACCAAGGTTTAATTGGTTTTTCATGTACTAACTCTGAAGCAATTATGGTTCCTACATTTGGTAAAAAAGCTATTTTTGGTTCTGAGCCTCTAGCAGTATCAGCTCCTGCTGAACCTTATCCATTCTTCTTTGATGCATCTACTACAGTTGTTACTCGTGGTAAGTTAGAAATGTATAATAAGATGGATAAACCTATCCCAACTGGTTGGGCTGTAAATAAAGGCGGCGAATCATCTAATAGTGCTAATGAAGTATTAGGAAACATCAAAGCTCATGAAGGCGGCGGTATTGTACCTCTAGGTGGTGACACTGAACAACTTGGTGGACATAAAGGTTATGGTTATGGTATGCTTTGTGAATTATTTGCATCTATTTTATCACAAGGTTATACATCAGCTCATACAATGCAAAATGGTTTCTCTGGTATTTGTCATGGCTTTATGGCTATTAATCCATCATTCTTTGGTGACGCTGAAGCTATTAAAGCACACTTTAGCAAGTATCTAACAGAACTTCGTGAAAGTCCAAAAGCTGATGGTGCTGAAAGAATTTACACTCATGGTGAAAAAGAAATGGAAGCTATTGAAAGAGTTAAAGAACAAGGTATTCCTGTTAATGTTAATACATTAAGAGAAATGATTGATATGGCTAATTATTTAGGTATGGATCCAAAAGAATATTTTGGTGATGTTAAGTTAGATGATTCTAACTTCAAGAGTAGTTATTAAGATAAAAAAGAGGTATAAGTAAATGGCTGAAAAAACAGTTTATGAAAGAAGTCTAGAACTTCATGCAGAAAAAGTAGGTAAAATTGAAGTTAATTCTAAAGTTGTAGTGGAAAACAAAGATCAACTATCACTTGCTTATAGTCCAGGTGTTGCTGAACCTTGTCGTGAAATTCATAAAAACCCTGAAAATGTATTTAAATATACATCTAAAGGTAACTTAGTTGCAGTTGTATCTGATGGTACTGCAGTTTTAGGTCTAGGAGATATTGGTCCTCTTGCTGCTATGCCAGTTATGGAAGGTAAAGCAATTTTATTCAAAAACTTTGCTAACGTTGATGCTTTCCCTATTTGTTTAGATACAAAAGATGTTGATGAAATTGTTGAAACAGTTAAGAGAATTGCTCCATGTTTTGGTGGTATTAATCTAGAAGATATTTCTGCTCCTCGTTGTTTCGAAATCGAAAGACGTTTAAAAGAAGAATTAGATATTCCTGTATTCCATGATGACCAACACGGTACTGCAATTGTTGTTTGTGCTGGTTTAATTAATGCTTTAAAATGTGTTGGTAAAAAACCAGAAGAAATCAAAGTAGTTATTAATGGTGCTGGTAGTGCTGGTATTTCTATTTGTAAATTACTTCTTCAATTTGGTATCGGTGATGCAGTGTTAGTTGACCGTCAAGGTGCATTATGCCCAGGAGAGGATTGGATGAATCCTGCTCAAGCTGCTATGGCTGAGATTACTAATAAAGATAAACAAACAGGACCTCTTACTGAAATTATTAAAGGAAAAGACGTATTTATCGGTGTTTCTGCTCCAAATTTAGTTACTGCTGAAATGGTTGGAACAATGGCAAAAGATCCAATTGTATTTGCAATGGCTAACCCTACACCTGAAATTATGCCAGATGTAGCTAAAACTGGTGGTGCTGCAATTGTTGCAACAGGTAGAAGTGACTTCCCTAACCAAATTAATAACGTTTTAGTATTCCCTGGTATTTTTAGAGGTGCACTTGATGTAAGAGCTACTAACATTACTGAAGAAATGAAAATAGCTGCTGCTTATGCTATTGCTTCACTTGTAACTGAAGAAGAATTAAATCCAGAATACATTATTCCATCTCCATTTGACAAACGCGTATGTAACGTTGTTGCAAAAGAAGTTGGTAGAGTTGCACGCGAACAAGGTATCGCTAGAAACTAATAAATTAGATGTGCAATAGAAATATTGCACATCTTTTTAAAAAATAATTAAGGAGATAAAAATGGCAAACTTTAAATTACCTTATTATAAAGAACATATCGATTTTAATATCGCAGATGAACTTGTTGCAGGAGTCCTTGTATCTAAAGTAGAAGAATATGTTCCTACAAATACTGAATCAGGACTTGTAGAAGAAGCATTAAATAATCCAATTGGATCAGATTCTTTATCAAATCTTGCTGCAGGTAAAAAACACATTGTTATTATTTCAAGTGACCACACTCGTCCTGTTCCAAGTCATGTAACAATGCCGATTTTACTAAAACATATTAGAGCAAATAATCCAGATGTTAAAATTACTATTTTAATTGCAACAGGAATGCATAGACCTACTACTCATGAAGAATTAGTAGCAAAATATGGTGAAAAGATAGTAAATGAAGAAAATATTGTTATTCATGATGCTTATAAAGATGAGGATATGACATTCAAAGGTATTTTACCTTCTGGTGGGGAACTATGGGTAAATAAACTTGTAGATGAATGTGATTTACTTGTAAGTGAAGGATTCATTGAGCCGCATTTCTTCGCCGGTTTTTCTGGGGGAAGAAAATCAGTACTTCCTGGTATTGCATCTAAAAAGACCGTTTTATGGAACCATAATGCGAGATTTATTTCAAGTAAAAATGCAAGAGCTGGTTCAATAGATGAAAATCCGATTCATAAAGATATGCTTTTTGCCGCAAAAGCTGCTAAATTAGAGTTTATCTTAAATGTAGTAATCAATTCGGAAAAGAAAGTTATTAAAGCTTTTGCTGGTAACTTAGAACTTGCTCATGCTCATGGATGTAAACTTGTTAAAGAGATTGCAGAAGTAAAACCAATTATGTCTGATATTGTTATTACAACTAATGGTGGTTATCCACTTGACCAAAATATTTATCAAACAGTTAAAGGTATGACAGCAGGTGAAGCTTGCGTAAATCCTGGTGGTGTAATTATTATTTGTTCATCATGTGCAGATGGAACTGGCGGTGAATTCTTCTATAAATTGCTTGCTGATTTTAAAACAGCTGAAGAATCATATAATTCGCTTAATAATGTAGCACCAGAAAATACTGAATTTGACCAATGGGAAGCGCAAATATTAGGTCGTATTTTATGTAAAGCAAATGTAATTATTGTATCTAAACATTGTGATCCAAAGATTATTACTGATATGCATATTTTACATGCTTATACAATTGAAGAAGCACTTTCTAAGGCTTATGAAATAGTAGGTCAAGATAAGAAAGTAACAATTATTCCAGATGGAATTAGTGTAATTGTAAGATAATATGAAATGTTATTTCATCTTAAATCCTGCAGCAGGTAGTGGCGAAAAAGGAAAAATATTTCTAGAAGCTTATGATAAATTAAAATCATTAAATAAATATGATATTGACATTTATCAAACTGTTGGTGTTGGAGATTCAACAAGATTTGTAGCAGAGACTTGTACAAAATATCAAAATGAAGATATTTATATCTTTGCGTGTGGTGGCGATGGAACGATGAATGAAGTAGTAACTGGTGTTGCAAATTATCCTAATGCAGTTTTAGGAATTGTTCCAACTGGGTCTTGTAACGATTTTTTGAAAACTTTTCCAGGATATGATTTTATGGATTTAGAAAAACAAATTAATGGTGATATTATTCCATGTGATTTGTTAAAAGTTGATGAGTTTTATTCTTTAAATGTTACTAATATTGGTTTTGATGCTAACGTTAACTATGATCAAATTAAACTTAGATCAAAATATCATAGTGTAAAAAAAGCTTATAACAATGCAATCATTAGAAACTTACTTAAACCATTAGGTGTCAAAGTAAAAGTAACTGTTGATGATCATGAATTATTTAATGGAAAATCACTTTTAATGGCTTTTGGAAATGCTAAATTTTATGGTGGCGGTTATAACTGTACTCCAAATGCAAGTATTAACGATGGACTAATTGACTGTATTGTTATTAAAAAAGTATCAATTCCTACTTTTGCAGGTTTAATTGGTAAATATAAAAAAGGGATTATTTACGATAACCCTAAATATAAAAAAATCGCAAGTTGTATACAAGCGTCTAAAGTAGTTGTAGAATCACCAAAAACACTTACTATCTGTATCGATGGTGAAACAATTCATCGAAATAAAGTTACAATTGAAGTATTAAAACATAAAATAAGATTTATTTTGCCAAAACAATAAAAAATAGAAGTCTTTAAATTTATAGTTTAAAGACTTTTTTTGTTATAATAATTAAGTTTTTTTCATAAATAATAATGGTGATATTATGAAAAAATTATTAATAATTGGATTTTTACTAGTTGGAGTAAATATTCCTGCTATAAAGGATAATGTAGGTAGTGATTTAATCCAAGTTGATGCTGTGAAATTAGATAGTTCTAAATCAGCTGTTTTAATGGAAATAGAAACAGGACAAGTACTATATGAATATAATGCTCATGAAAAACGTGCTCCTGCTTCAATGACTAAGATTATGACTATGAAACTTATTTTAGATGCGATAAGTAATAATAGCTTTAAAATGGATGATATCTTAACAACAAGTGAATATGCTTCAAGCATGGGAGGTTCACAAATCTTTTTAGCTCCTAATGAACAAATGAAAGTAGAAGATTTATTTAAAAGTATGGTTATCGCATCAGCAAATGATGCAGCTGTAGTTCTTGCTGAAAAAGTATCTGGAAGTGAAGAATCATTTGCTAAAAAAATGAATCATACCGCCAAAACACTCGGTTGTAATAATACAAACTTTGTAAACGCAACAGGACTACCTACAGAAAACCATTATACAACAAGTTATGATATGGCCCTTATTGCATGTAATTTATTAAGAGATTATGAAGATATTGTAATTCCATATTCTTCAATGTATGAAAGTTATGTAAGAACTGATACGAATAATCCATTTTGGCTAGTAAATACAAATAAAATGTTAAAACTAAATAATGGTATTGATGGGTTAAAAACAGGTTGGACTAACGATGCAGGATACTGTATTACCACGACTATGAAAAAAGATGGAATGCGACTTGTATGCGTTGTTATGGGAGCAGAAACACCAACACTTAGAAATAGTGATGCTATGAAAGTTTTAAATTATGGATTTAATTCATATGAACTAATTACACTAAAAGAAAAAAATGAAATTATTAATACTGAATCGGACGTTTTAGTAAGCCCAAGTAAATATAATATTGTTACCAGCAATAAAATTTGTTTTTTAAAATATAAAGGACAAGCATATGATGATGTAAAATATGAAGTTACTTTGTATCGCAATAAAATTAGAAATCAAGAATCGAAAAATATTGGTTTAATTAAGGCATATGTAGATGGAAAACTAGTAGATGAAGTATCATTAGATTTAGAAGAAGACCTAAGAAAAAGTAGTTATTTAGAGATTTTGTATAAAGTATTTACTTCTCTATTTTAAACAAAGATTAATTTATAGCTTCTCTTGATTTATGTACCCTTTTTTGGTATAATTAAAGCAT